>NZ_RZPL01000074.1:0-12435 GCF_004022805.1 Mesorhizobium sp. M7A.F.Ca.CA.002.04.1.1
GTATCAAGCCGCGCATATTTCAGTTCGACTGCCGACGGCGCGTTCGTCGATGCCAGGAGTTCCTTGACCTGGTCGTCGGTCGGAAGCGCCTCGCGCCCGCCCCGCCCCGTTATCGAAAGGGCCGCCGCCGCGGCCGCGAATGCGACCCGGCCTGCGGTGTCGGCCCCGCGCGTCAATGCAAGGGCATAGGCGCCATGAAAGCAGTCACCGGCGCCGGTCGAGTCGACGACGGCAACCCGTTGCGGAGGCAGGTGCCAGAGCCCTGTCTCGTCGCGTCCGCGATAGAAGACGCCTCTGCCGCCATCCGTCAGAACCACGGCGGACCGCGACGGCAACCACAATGCATCGAGTATCTCGGCCGGCGAGTGGCGGCCGGTGGCGGTCCGCGCAAAGCCCAGCGGAAGAATGAGATGGTCGCAGAGCCCGATCAGTCTCTCGGTGGCCGGGCCGTGGCTCCATTCGACATCGCCGAGGATCGCAAGGCCGAGATCGCGAGCCCGAGCCACGACATCCAGCGACCCGATCCCGTAACTGTCGACGATCAGGACAGTCGCGCGGCTGAGAACCTCGTCCGGAAAGTCCGGCGCGGTGCCCAGCATCGCTTCGTCGTCATACGCGATGAACCGCTCCCCATCCGAACCGACGGTGATCCGCGAGCGCACCGGGCGCGCGTGCGGGTGGCGCGGCGCGAACGCGGTTTCAACGCCGCTCGCAACGAGATCGCACAACACGGCGTCGTCGGCGGCACTGCCCAGCCATCCGACGAACCCGGCGCTTCCGCCGAGCCGCGCGACGGCGGCAAGTGCCGTCGCGACGTTTCCCCCGAAAGCTCGGGCACTTTGCAAAACCTTCCCCTTGCCCGCCGACAACGGCTGATCGACATAGACGATGTCGTCGATCGCAATAGCTCCGAAGCCGAGGATTGAAGGGACGGCGGGCATCGTTCAGGCACCCGCCTTCGCCAAGGCGTCTTGCGCCGAAAGGCCGTCATGGATGACGCCCCGAAAGGCGATCGCTGCCTTTTCCGGATCGCCGTGCCCCCAGAGATTGCGGCCCACCACGGCACCGCGCGCGCCTGCACGGATGGCGTCCGCCGTCTGTTGAAGGGCGCCGAGCAGCGTGTCGGTCTTCGGACCACCAGCGATCACAACCGGCACCGGGCAGGTCCGAACGGTCTCTCGGAACGACTCGAAATCGCCCGTGTACCCGATCTTGATCACATCGACGCCGGACTCGTAGCCGATGCGTGCCGCATAGGCGATCTCGTCGGGGGTGAAGACGATTTTTGCCCCGTCGGTGAAATCGCGAGGGTAGATATGCGCTACCACCGGCATGCCGTAACGAGCCGCCGCGTTCACCGAATCGGTCAGCCAGCGTATGTATTTTCCCTCGGTCGCGCCGCGCACCGGAATGGCCACGGCCAACGCATCGGCGCCGGCGCGCACCGCATCCTCGGGCGTTGCAATCAGTTCACTGATGCGATCGTCTGGGGTGAAGCAGCCGGCCTGGATCACCAGGGAAGCCTTGCCCGCATATTGCGGCCACAGATGGCGCGCGGTGCCAGGCTGGATGCTGACGTAGTCAGGTTTGCCTACCATGACGCGTGCAAGCGCACCCGGCAGGTCGGCAAGACCTCCTTTGCGCACGTCGCCATAGCCGACAAAGTGGTCGACCGCGCCGCCAAAAAGATTCCCCGATGGATGTGAGAAGAGGCGCGCCAGGCGCACCTTGGTTCCGAGGCTCATGAGTCCAAAACTCTCCAATTGATTGATTTCAAAATCCTGGACCCAGTGTTTGCGAAAGAAATAACAAATGCAATCTTTCGAAAGCTTTCGAATTCGCCTATTTTCGGTAGAGTGAACCGAGGCCAGGGCGATCGCTTGGCGCATGGAGGCAAGGACAGGCCAATGTTGTCAGAGCAGAGACGCCAATCGATCCTGGGTGAAGTGCAACGCAGCGGACAGGTTCGCATCAAGGACCTGTCAGACGATTTTGGCGTGTCGGAAGTCACGGTGCGCTCCGACCTCGAGATACTGGATCGCAAGGGACTGCTGACCAAGACCCGCGGAGGCGCGGTGACCCGGACCACGGATTCGACCACGGCCGCGTTCGCCCGGCGGATGCAAACAAACCTCGATGCAAAGAAACGCATCGCCCGGGCAGCGATAGACCTGTTCGAGGACAACCAATCGGTCATCTTCGATGGCGGCTCGACATTGATGCAGGTTGCCATGCTGTTACCGCCGCTCAGCAATGTCGTGGTCGCGGCCACGGCGATGAATATCGTGCAGCATCTGATGCATCGGCCCGGGCTCGACGTTCACATGATCGGCGGCCGGGTCTACCCGGATACGGTAAGCACGCTGATCACCGATGCCGACACGGCTCTCGGCGGCTTGGTAGCGCATCAGGTCTTTGTTGGAGCGCATGCAATTGACTCGTCACTGGATGTGGTCGACGTGAACGAAGACATGGCGCGAACCAAGCGAAACCTCGTGCGCATGGCCCGGCGCGTTGTCCTCCTTGCGGATTCGAGCAAATGGGGCGTCAGCGGAACCTCCAAGGCCTTTTCGCTGTCGAGCGTCGATGTCGTGATCACCGACGATGGCCTGTCCGGCCCAATACGCAGCCAGCTTGATAGGACAGGGGCCAAGGTGATCTATGCCTGACCCCGTCGAGGTCCCTGGCCGCGGCGGAAATATCCGATGCGCGCATGACCCACGGCATCCGCATCGGCGGTCGGCCGTTTTTTCATGTCGGTCATTTTCTCCTCCCAGGACTGGCAGCCTCCCGATATCGCGCCAGCATTTTCGCATGTTGTATAAAAATTTTACGCGCGTCAATATTTAAAATGTTGTATAGCCCTTTGCGAAGGCGATCCGTTACTTCTGGGCGGATTCGGCAGACGGTGACCGCGTTGGGAGGTACGATCGAAAATGCACGGGATATCAACGACGAAACTCGGGATCGGCGTCATCGGATGCGGCAATATCTCGATGACCTATCTGCGCAATGCCGCTCTCTTCGGCGGCATCGAGTTGCGCGCCTGCGCCGATATCTCGGCCGACATGACGGCGCTGCGGGCGAAGGAATATGGCATACGGGCACTCGGCGTCGATGCACTGCTGGCCGACCCCGAGATCGATCTCGTCCTCAACCTGACCATTCCGGCGGCGCATTTCGACATTTCGTTTGCCGCCCTTTCGGCCGGCAAGCACGTCTTCACCGAAAAGCCGCTCGCCACCTCGGCCGCCGATGGACGGCGCCTGGTCGACGAGGCGCGGTCGCGCGGGCTGCTGCTCGGCTCGGCGCCCGACACCTTCCTTGGTGCAGCCGGACGCCGCGCCCGCCGGCTGATGGATGACGGCGCCATCGGCCGCCCGGTCACCGGCACCGCCTTCATGATGGGCCGCGGCATGGAGCACTGGCACCCCAACCCGCAGTTCTACTACCAGCCAGGCGGTGGCCCGGTGTTCGACATGGGCCCCTACTATCTGACCATGCTGGTCAATCTGCTCGGCCCGGTCGAACGCGTCATGGCGATGGCGACGCGCGGCCAGGAGGAGCGGCTGATCACTGCCGAAGGGCCATTCAAGAACACCACATTCAAGGTCGGCACGCCGACCAATGTGCTGTCGCTGCTGGAGTTCCGCTCCGGCGCAACCGTCACCTTCGGCGCCTCGTGGGATGTCTTTCGCCACTCCAACCATCCGATCGAACTGCACGGCACGGAAGGCTCGCTGCGCCTGCCCGACCCCGACACGTTCGGCGGCACCGTGTCGCTGTCGAAACGCGGCACCGACTGGAGGGATTTCGCCAGCGAAGGCGAACTCTATGGCGCCCGCAACTGGCCTTATGCGGCGCCCGATCGCGCCAATTACCGCATGCTCGGCGTCGCCGATCTGGTGCGCTCGCTTCAGACCGGCAACACGCCACGCGCCTCCGGCAATCTGGCGCTGCATGTGCTGGAGATCATGGAGGCTATCCTGCGCTCCGGTGAAACACAGGGCTCGGTCGCCATCGCGGGCGATGTCGTCCAGCCGGCCCTGCTGACCGAGGAAGAGGCGAGCGATCTGCTGGCCTGAGGGTATGATCATGACGCTCGATCCGGATGCGCTGCGCGTCCTCGACATGGCTCGTGCAGCCGGCGGCAAGCCATTCGAGACCGGCAGCGTGGCGGCGGCGCGAGCTGCCTACAACGCCTCGTTCCCGACGCTGCAAGGTGAGCATGAGCCGGTCGCGACGACCTTTGAACAGCAGATCGACGGGCCGAACGGCCCCATCGCTGTCCGCATCCATCGCGGCATCGACGCACTGCCGAGCGGGGCGCCGGCGCTGCTCTATCTGCATGGCGGCGGCTGGGTCATCGGCAATCTCGATTCACATGACGAGATCTGCCGCCTGATGGCCAATCTCGGCAACGCCGTCATTGTCTGCCCCGACTATCGCCTGGCCCCGGAGCACAAATTTCCCGCCGGGCTCGAGGATTGCCTGGCGACACTTCGCTTCATGGCCGAGAATGCCGTCGACCTGGGCATCGACAAGGTGCGCATTGGTGTTGCCGGCGACAGCGCCGGCGGCAATCTTGCCGCAGTGCTGGCGCTGCTCGCACGCGATGGGCTCGCTCCACCACTTGCGACGCAGATCCTGATCTATCCCAACACCGACGCGCGGCAGACATCGGACAGCTACCGGCGTTTCGGCGACGGCTTCGGCCTTACCGCGACGACCATGGCATGGTTCCGCGACCATTATGTGCGAACGCCCGACAATATCATGGACTGGCGCGTCTCGCCCTTGCTGGCGCCTGATCTTGCCGGCGTCGCGCCAGCATTCGTGGCGCTTGCGGGCTGTGACATCCTGGCCGACGAAGGGGCAGCCTATGCGGCGCGCCTGCAGGCCGCGGGCGTGCCTATGATCCTGCGGCAATGGCCGGGCCAGATCCATGGCTTCGTCTCGATGGGACGCCATATTCCCGCCGCCCGGCAAGCGGTGGTCGAGGGGGTGACGGCCTGGCGCCACTTCGAGGGATCGACGTCGACCGGTTAGGCCGACTGACGCATCACCAGGTTGGCACCGAGCTTGACGGTGCGCGCCATGCCCTGCTTCGGCGGATCGGCCTCGTCCAGCAGGGCCAGCAGGATCTCGACGCTGCGGCCGGCCATGGCGGTGAAATCCTGCGCCATGGTGGTCAGCGCCGGACAGGTGTAGCGGCTCAGCGGATGGTCGTCGTGGGCGGCAACGCGCAGATCGCAATCGGGCCTGCGGCCGACCTTCAGGCCGCGCGAGTACGCGGCCGCCATTACGCCAAAGGCGAGACGATCGTTGGCGCACAGGATGGTGCGGCCGGGCAAGGTCCCGGCCTCCAGCATTTTTTCCGTCTGCTCGTAGCCGATGCGTTCGAAGTCCCAGGTGTAATCGCGCGCGGCCTCGATGACGGCCGGCTTGAAGCCGGCGGTCTCCATCGCGACGATGTAGCTCTCCTGGCGTTCGCCGGAGTTGTGGTTGACATGCGGAATGTCGAGATAGACCGGCGGTTCGCCCGAGCGACAGAGATAGTCGACGATGGTCGACACGCTCTGCCGGTTGTCGTTGCCGACGAACGGCGTATCGCCCTCGATATAGGTGTCGAAATAGACGATCGGAATGTCCTGCCCGAGCTTGTCGAAGACGCTGCGGTCGGAGGCAAGGCCGAGCGGGGCGATGATCGCGCCGGCCACCTTCAGCGACAGCAGCGTCCTGACCGACTCCGCCTCCAGCTTCGGCGAGCCATGCGAGGAAATGACGATCGGCCAGTAGCCTTCGTCGCGGCAACGAAATTCGATGCGGCTGACCATCTCGGCGTAGAAAGGATCGGTGATCGTCGGCACGACGATGCCGATGTTGCGGGTGCGCTTGCGGTTGAGATTGCGGGCGAAAAGGTTCGGCTGATAGTCCGAGGAACGCAGGGCGGCTTCGATGCGCGCCCGCGTCGCTGGCTTCACGCTCGCCGGATCGTCGAAATATTTGGACAGCGTCGGGCGCGACACGCCGCATGCCTGGGCGAAGTCGTCCATCGTGCGGTGCGTCTTCTCCGCCATCGATATATTCCTGATCCCCTGCCAACGATCGGCCCCGCCCACAGTCATGCGGCCGTTGACCGGATGCGACAATGCTTGACGGAACTTATTCAGTCAATTTTCACAGTTCCCAATAGAACGCAAAAATATTCCATGCGTCAAATTATTTGTTAACGCTTCAAAACTGATGGCGTCATGGACTTCATTGTCAGTTCGACGAAGGGCTGCAGAAGCTTGCCGCTCAGCCCTCAGCTACGGGCCTGCTTGCCAAATGTCGCCATGCCGCCCATACACGGCTTGGAAATCACCCCACCCCGTTCGCCCCCCCTGCCAGGGATACCGTCCAATGTCCGTGACGCCGTGGTCAAAGCCGTGACGGATCACTCCACGCCATCGCTCGCCAGCCTGGGCTGGACCGAATTTTTCGGCGACCAGCTCGAGCCCGGCGAAGCCAATCTTGTCCCGACGCGGATCGCCACCGTCCACCGCGATCGCCTGACCGGCCTGTCCCAGGCAGGGCCGGTCGATCTGACGCTGGCGGCGCAGGCAAACACCGGTGACTATGCCGTCGGAGACTGGGTGCTGGTCGATGGGCATGAACACCTTGTGAAGCGCCGCCTGACCCGCAAGACGGTGCTGGAACGCCGCACCCAGGGCGGCGGCAGGGTGCCGCAGCTTGCCGCGGCCAATGTCGATACGCTGTTCATCGTCACCTCGTGCAATGCCGACTTCAATCCCGCCCGGCTCGAGCGCTATCTGGCGCTGGCCAACGAGGCCGGAACGACGCCGGTGATCCTGCTGACCAAGGCCGATACCGCTGAAGACGCCGAGACCTACCAGAAGCAAGCTGCGGCGTTGCAGCGTGGATTGCCGGTGGTGATGCTGAACCCCCGCACATCGGATGCGGCAACCGTCCTGGCTGCCTGGTGCGGTGTCGGCCAGACGGTGGCGCTGATCGGCTCCTCCGGCGTCGGCAAATCGACGCTGGTCAACACGCTGGCCGGATCGGCGCAGCAATCGCCGCAACAGACCGGGGGCATCCGCGAGCACGATTCCAAGGGACGCCACACCACCACGTCGCGATCGCTGCATTCCATCGCCGGCGGTGGCTGGGTGATCGACACGCCGGGCATGCGGACGCTGCAGGTCAGCGATGTCGGCTACGGCATCGACACGCTGTTTGCCGAAATCACCGAGCTTGCACCGCTCTGCAAGTTCCGCGACTGCACGCATGTGCACGAGCCGGGTTGCGCGGTTCAGACTGCCTTGAAGGCGGGGACGCTCGACCCGGAGCGCCTTGCCCGCTGGCGAAAACTGTCCGACGAGAACCAGAACAACACGCCGGTCCAGAGCGGGCCTCGCGGAGCCAAGACTTCCGGCGGTCGCGGAAAGAGGCGCTGAACGGCGAGGACTGAGGACTTCAGAGCTGCGCCGTGCCGAAAACGCGATCCCAGAATGCCGAAGTCACACCGAAATTGGCCGTTTCGTCGATGTGGTGATGCACCGCATGACGGCGCTTGAGCGTATAGAGATAGCTCGGATGCGCCGGGTGCCAGTGATGGATCATGTGGTGGATGCTGATGTACCACAGATATCCCAGCATCAACCCGCAGCTCACCGCGCTCGCGGTGGCGAAATCTGAGACCACCCAAACGGGCACAAACGCGACCAGCGCATGCACGCCGAGACTGAGCCAGGTTGGCGTGCCCACAGAACTGCGTTCCTCGACATGGTGACGGTCGTGCAGGTCCTTGACGTAAGGAATATGGTGAAGAGCGAACCTGTGCAGCACATACTCGATCAGCGTCCAGAGGCCGAGACAGGCGAGGACAGTGCCGATCCAGCCTGGCGCACTCTCTTCGCCAGCCTCGAGCAGCCCGGCCACTGCCAGCACGGCGATCACCAGCGGATACACCACGAAGTCGCTATAGTAGCCAATAAGACCGAGTTGCATCGTCACCTAGCCTTCGAGCCGCCAAATAAGCGATGGTATCAGATTGCCGGACTCGCGACCGAGGTGCAATGCAGACGCGCCTGACATAGCGTCGCAATCCCCTAGTGCAAGGTTCGCATCAACGATTCAAGGACCATCAGCAGGCTGCCGGCTTCGCAAATGGACGTACAAAAATGGCAAAACGCAGTGCGGGATTGCTGATCTATCGCCGCAGCGATGGCGATCTCAGGGTGTTGCTGGTTCACCCGGGCGGGCCGTTCTGGGCGAAGAAGGACGATGGCGCCTGGTCGATGCCGAAGGGTCTCGTCGGCGAGGACGAGGATGAGTTGACGGCAGCGCAACGCGAGACCGAGGAAGAGCTCGGCGTCAAGGTTGATGGTCCCTTCGCGCGGCTCGGCGACTACAAACAACCCGGCGGCAAGATCGTCTCGGCCTGGTCTGTCGAGGCGACCATCGACATCGACGTGGCCGCCATCAAGAGCAACATTTTCACCATGGAATGGCCGCCAAGGTCGGGATCCCTGAAGGAGTTCCCGGAGGTCGACAGAGCGGGCTGGTTCACCTTGCCCGAGGCCGAGGTGAAAATCCTCAAGGGGCAGCGCCCGATGCTTTTGGATTTTGCCAGGCAGCAAGGCGCCGGATGATCCGCAGCCCTCAATAGGGCAGGCCGACATAGTTTTCCGCGAGCGCGGTCGATGCGGCACGCGACTGCACGAGATAGTCGAGCTCGGCCTCCTGGATGCGCTGGCCGAACTCGGCGGTGTCGGGAAAACAATGCAGCATCGTCGTCATCCACCAGGAAAAGCGAACCGCCTTCCAGACCCGCGCCAGCGCCTTTTGCGAATAGCAGTCGATGCCAGCCGCGGATTTGTCGCGATAGAAGTCGCACAAACCCGAGAAGAGATAGCGCACGTCGCTGGCAGCGAGGTTCAGACCCTTGGCGCCGGTCGGCGGCACGATGTGGGCGGCGTCGCCGACCAGGAACAGCCGGCCGAAGCGCATCGGCTCGGCAACGAAGGAGCGCAGCGGCGCGATCGATTTCTCGAAGGATGGGCCGGTGACGACGCTTGCCGCCGTCTGCTCGGGCAAGCGGCGGCGCAGCTCGTCCCAGAAGCGCTCGTCCGGCCAGGCTTCGACGCGATCGTCCTGCGGACACTGCACATAATAGCGGCTGCGGTGCGTCGAGCGCATCGAGCACAGGGCAAAACCCCTTTCATGATTGGCGTAGACCAGTTCGTGATCGGCCGGCGGCACTTCGGCCAGCACGCCGAGCCAGCCGAACGGATACTGCCGCTCGAAGATTTTCAGCGCACGCTCGGGCACCGATTTGCGGCTGACGCCGTGATAGCCGTCACAGCCGGCAATGAAGTCGCAATCGATGCGATGCGTGACCCCGTCCTTGTCATAGGTCGCGAAAGGTGCGGCGCCGTCGAAATCGTGCAACGCGACATTTGCCGCCTCGTAGATCGTGGTCAGTCCGTCCGCATCGCGCTTGTCCATCAAATCGTGCGTCACCTCGGTCTGGCCATAGACGGTGACATGCCTGCCGCCGGTCAGTGCCTCGAGGTCGATGCGGTGCAGGCGTCCGTCGAAGGCGAGCGAGATGCCGGAATGCGGCAGTCCTTCCGCGTGCAGCCTTGCCGCCGCGCCGGCCTGTTCCAGCAATTCGACGGTGCCCTGTTCGAGCACCCCTGCCCGCACTCGGCCAAGCACGTGCTCGCGGCTCGCGCGTTCCAGAATGACCGTCTCGACGCCGATGCCGGCCAGAAGCTGCCCAAGCAGCAGGCCGGACGGTCCGGACCCGACGATGACGATTTGCGTGCGCATCAGTGGCCGAGACTTTCGACCTGTGCGGCCAGCTCAGCGGCAAGGCGGAGCGACGCGGCCGTCGCGATGACCATTTGCGGCAGCAATAGCCATTCCAGCGTCCAGGCAGCGCCCGAGCGCTCCTGCTCATGCACGAGCGCGTGATGCATGCCCGCAAGCTGCGTGGCGTTGAAGCGGGCAAGCGCCACCAGCGCTTCGGCCTTCACCGGGTTCTGCTTGTGCGGCATGGCCGAAGAGCCGCCGCCGCCGGAAAGCTCGATCTCGGTTCCACCTTGCGCCATCAGCGCGATGTCCTGGCCGAATTTGCCGAGGCTGCCTGATAGCAGCGACATCAGGCCGGCGAAATCGGCGAGTGCGTCACGCTGGTTCTGCCAATGCGGGGCGTCGCCAAGGCCGAGCTTTGCGGCCAGTGCTGCGCGCACCGCCGGACCTTTGTCGCCTAGCTTTTCCAGCGTGCCGGCGGCACCGCCGAACTGCACCACCAGCAGACGCCTCGACTGTTCCGACAATCTTTCCTGATGCCGTTGCAGTGGCGCCCGCCACGTCCTGACGCGGTCGGCCGCTTTGATCGGAATGGCTGGCTGCATGCGCGTCATTCCCGTCAGCGCCCTGCCGCCAAACCGCTCTTCGAGCGAGACGAGCCGTATAATGGTCTCGGTCAGGAGCAGGCCGAGATGCTCGACGATGGACTTCAGCCGAAACACCAGGCCGGTATCGATGACATCGTGGCTGGTTGCGCCGAGATGCACTTTGTCGCCATGCGGTTCGCCGACCGCCGCCCTGATCTGGCGTACCAGTTCCGGCACAATGACGCCGTCTTTGGCGACGGCAGCCCGCAGCAAGGCGGTGTCGGGCCGGAATGTGGCAAGTGCGGCCACGATCGCGGCGGCATCATCCTTGGTGATAATCCCGTTTTCAGCTTCCGCTTGCGCCAGCGCCCGCTCGAAGGCAAGCATCGCCTCGATTTCCGCCTCGATGGAAAAATGCCGGTTCGCCTCCTCGTCGCCGAGAAGAGCGGAGAGCAGTGGATGGTCGAAGGGCGATACGGTCATATCCTGCTCCTCCTGACCATCAGCTGTCGAAGAAGACCGTTTCCTTCTCCCGCTGGAGATGGATGTCGAAAACATAAATATCGCCGTTGCGCTCGGCGATCAGCGTCGGCACGCGGACGCGGTGCTCGATGCGCGCCAGGATCGCATCCCCGGCATTGGCCTTTTCCTCATCGGAAAAATACAGCCGTGTGTGCAGGCCGAGATTGATGCCGCGCGCGACGATCCAGAGGGTGATGTGCGGGGCCATCAGGCTTCCGTCCCTGAACGGCACGCGGCCCGGCTTGATCGTCTCGAACGTGCACAGACCGGTGTCCATGTCGGTCGGGCAACGGCCCCAGCCGAAAAAGTTCGGATCGGCCGCGCCGCGCAGTTCAGCCGGCGAATTGTAGAGCCCATCCGCATCTGCCTGCCAGATCTCGATCAGCGCATCCTTGAGCGGCGTGCCGGTACCGTCGAGCACCCGGATGCGCAGGCCGATGCGCTCCCCCTTGGTCTTGTCGTTGACCATGGTCGCACCAAGGTCGGTCGCATAGACGCCGCCGATGCCGCAGAAATTGGGCGTCAGCCCGATATGAACATAAGGTCCGGCGGTCTGCGAGGGGCTTTCCCTGAGCCGGTCGAGCGACTGGGCCATCAATTGCCCTCCAGCCTGTTTTCGAACAGCGACGCGCGGCGCCCGCGCAGCACGATGTCGAACTTGTAGGCGCGCGCGTCGAAGGGGATCGTCGCCTGCATGTCGAGCGTGGCGATCAGCGTTTCGACGGCGGCCTTGTCGGGGATGCCGCGCACGATCGGGCAGTGCCAGATCAGCGGATCACCCTCGAAATACATCTGCGTGATCAGCCGCTGCGCAAAGCCGTGGCCGAAGACCGAGAAATGGATGTGCGAGGGCCGCCAGTCGTTCGGCCCGTTCGGCCAGGGATAGGGGCCGGGCTTGACAGTGCGAAAGGCGTAGCCGCCATCCTCGCCTGTTATGGCGCGCCCGCAGCCGCCAAAGTTCGGGTCGAGCGGCGCCAGATAGCCGTCCTTCTTGTGGCGGTAGCGGCCGCCGGCATTGGCCTGCCAGAATTCGAGCAGCGCGCCGGGTACGCCAACGCCGCGTTCATCGAGCACCCGGCCATGGACGATGATGCGCTCGCCGAGCGCGCTCTCGCCGGGCCTGGCGAAATTGTGGATCAGGTCGGCGTCGAGTTTGCCGAGCATGGCGTGACCGAAGACCGGGCCTGCAATCTCCGACAGCGTGTTGTCGAACGGCAGCGGCGCCTTCTGCGGCGAGCGCAGCACGGAGGTCTTGTAATTCGGTGTCAGAACAGGTGGATGCCAGGTCCGGTCGCGCTGGAAGAAGGCGCCGGTCTCGGGCCTTCGGTTCGAGCCGGACTCAGCGGTCATTCTGGCTTCCGTCCATTTCCGAAAACACGTCCTTGGCAATTCTGAAGGCACGGTTGGCGGCCGGCACGCCGGCATAGATGGCGACATGCAGGAACGCCTCGCAGATATCGTCGCGCGAGGCACCGGTGTTGACGGTGGCGCGCACATGCATAGC
>NZ_RZPL01000750.1:0-2678 GCF_004022805.1 Mesorhizobium sp. M7A.F.Ca.CA.002.04.1.1
CCTCTGCCGGAACGCAACCAGCAGCACAGCAAAAACAGCAAGGAAAACAATGTTGTCCGGGCGCACCATGAAGGCGAGGAAGAGCAGGATCGCCGTCGCCACCTCGCGGCCGCGGACATAGGCATAAAGCCCGCCCAGCAACAGCGCCGATGTGAGCAGATCCGGCGTTGAGGCGCGCGCCGCATCGCCGAAATCGGCCATGATCAGCACCGCGCCGACCACCGGCGCCAAGGCCAGTGCCCCCTCGGAGCGCAGCCACATCAGGGCGATCGCGCCGAACAGCAGCACGGAGAACACTGAGACCAGGCGCATCGCCTCGACCGGCGACATCACCGCGCTCATCGTCGACAGGATCTCGGCATAGAGGAACTTGATCCGGTACATGCCGAGCAATGAATGGAAGTCGGCGGCATTCTCCGCCATGTGGCTGCGGAAGCCGCCGCCATCGTCGGTCAGCGCCTTGTAGTCACCGGCCGACACGCCCGATTTGACAGTGTTGTAGGCATAGTCATGCAGCGCCTGTGCATCGGGATAGGTGCCTTCCTCCGCTATGGCGAGATAGGGCAGCATGTCCCAATTGGCGTCGGGCATCACCCACGCGGTGAACGCTGAAAAAAGAATGTAGAGCGCGAAGGCCGCGGCGCCGATCGGTGCCGCCAGCCGCGCATAAGTCCCCACGCCCCACGCCAGACCGGCCCCGGTGAGCCGGTCGAGTGGGTTCTGTGGAGCGGGCGACTTGGTCAGCATGTCTACTCAGCGAGTTTCGGTTTAACGGACCTGGCTTTTGACGAAATCCTTCACGATCGACACGATGCCGCGCGACAGCAGACTGTCGAAAGCATCGACGAAACGATCGACATGCTCACGCTGGCAGATCAGCGGCGGCTCCAGCCGGATGACGTTGCGGTTGTACTCGGTGAAGGCGACCAGCACGTCGTAATCGCGCAGCAGCAGCGCGCCGACGAAGCCCGACAGCGAGCCCTTCAGCTTGTCGTCGAGCACGCTGACGATCGGCCGCAGCACCATCGGCAAGGTCTGCGAGAAGTCGTGGAACTCCAGGCCGACCATAAAACCCTTGCCGCGCACATCCTTGATGATCTTCGGGTACTTTTCCCTGAGCGCCTGCAGGCGCTGCAGCAAATAGTCGCCGGTGACGGCGGCATTGTCGATCAGCCCCTCGTCGTAGAGCACGTTGAGCCCCTCGATCGCGGTGACGCAGGCCTCGCCCATGCCGCCGAAGGTCGCCATGGCATGGATCATCGCCGTTTTCGGCGTGCCATAGGCCTTCATGTAGACCTCGCGCCGCGCGATCATGGCTCCCACCGCCGCCTTGCCGGCGCCGAGCGACTTGGCCAGCGCGGTCACATCGGGAATGACGCCGTAATGCTCGAAGGCGTAGAAGCGGCCCGAACGGCCGTAGCCGCACTGCACTTCGTCGGCGACCCACAGCACGCCGTACTGATCGCACAGCGCGCGCAGCTTCTGCCAATATTCGGCCGGCGCCTGAATGATGCCGCCACCGCCCTGGATGGTCTCGAGCACGATGACCCCGACCTCCGGATCGGAGCGGAACAGGCGCTCGACCGCCTCGATGTCGGCGAACGGGATGCGGACCGTGTTTTCCGCCACCTTGAAGTCGGCGCGGTAAAGCTGGCCGTCTGTGATGCCCAGCACGCCCTTGGTCTTGCCGTGGAAGGAATTCTCGGCATAGACGATCTTCGGCCGCTTCGGACCGGCCGCGCGCTCGGCGAGCTTCACCGCCGCTTCCATCGCTTCCGAGCCGGACGAACCCAAAAATACCATGTCGAGATCGCCGGGCGAGCATTTGGCGATGTTGTGCGCAAGCGCTGCCGCATATTGCGACATGAAGGCGATGGCGATTTCCTGGCGCTTCTCCTCCTGGAATTTCTTGCGTGCTTCCAGGATGCGCGGATGATTGTGGCCAAAGGCCAGCGAACCGAAGCCGCCGAAGAAGTCGAGGATCTTGCGGCCGTTCTGGTCGATGTAGAACATGCCTTCGGCACGCTCGATCTTGATCTTGTGGAAGCCGAGCAGCTTCATGAAGTGGAACTGGCCGGGGTTGAGATGCGCCTTGAACAGGTCGGTCATGCGGGCGACATCCATCGCCTTGGCTTGTTCGACGCTGATCAAATCGGGCTTGGCGATGGTGACAGGCGACAGCGCCGGCGCGCTGACCATGGTGCGCAAATTGGTCTGTTCGGGCTTGGCCATGACGGTCATTTCAATCTCCTGTCTGCGCGCACGACCAGGATCGGGCGCAACGAAAGCTGTTTTTGCAAGCCGCTATTCGGCGGGCACATGTTTGGTGGCGACGGCGTGACCGGCTTTCTTTGCGCGGTACTCGCTGTAGGCGGCGATCAGCATGTCCTCGTCGCGATATTGCGGCACCCAGCCGAGCTGACGCCCGGCCTTGGACACGTCGAGCACGCAATCCTCGTCGGCGATCAGATACTGTTCCGGGTCCATGATCGGCATGTTCAAGAGGTCAAGCAGGTCCAGCGTGCGCTTGACCGCCCAGCCCGGTGTCGGGATCAGGATCGATTTCGAGCCGGCATGCCTGATCAGATCGCCGAGCAATTTCTTGACCGGCGGCGGATTGAGCGAACCGAGATTATAGGCCTCGTTTGGCACGCCGGCCTTCCAGGCCGCGCGCGCAG
>NZ_RZPL01000751.1:0-2672 GCF_004022805.1 Mesorhizobium sp. M7A.F.Ca.CA.002.04.1.1
GCAGACACAAGATCGTCCGGTTCGTTGATGTTGAAGAAAGGGTCGATCCCCGCCGATGGCGGAACCGGGAACTCCACCTCGACAAAACCCTGCCGGTCGATGAAAGCCGAAACCCGCCTGATATCCTGATCGACCAGAAAGTGCCGCAAGGCATCGCGGCAGCCGATCGGCCACAGCGCGAAGGTCGGATGCCGCTTGCCGGCCGAGCGGGCAACGGCAATAGAACCGGGGCTTTGATCGGCGGCCCCTGCCAGACGCTCGACAAGGTCCAACGGCAGGAAAGGCGTGTCACCGGCAGCGCTGACGATCGCCTTGCAAGGCCTGTTGGCCGCGGCCCATTCGAGGCCGGTCAGGATTCCGGCGAGCGGACCGGCAAAGCCGGGCACGCTGTCGGCAAGCACCGGCAGTCCAAAGCGCAGGAATCGTGCAGGGTCGCCATTGGCGCTGAGCGCCATCGATTCTATTTGCGGGGCGA
Organism: Mesorhizobium sp. M7A.F.Ca.CA.002.04.1.1; assembly: GCF_004022805.1. NCBI lineage: Bacteria > Pseudomonadati > Pseudomonadota > Alphaproteobacteria > Hyphomicrobiales > Phyllobacteriaceae > Mesorhizobium > Mesorhizobium sp. M7A.F.Ca.CA.002.04.1.1. The sequence continues at coordinate 476 of NZ_RZPL01000751.1, forward strand.
AGCGCGACACGACCTGGTCAAGCAGGCAGCCATCGCCAAGCGGCAACAGGCTCTTGTCGCCGCCGCCCATCCGCCTCGACTGGCCACCGGCCAGAACAATCCCCGCAATGTCTCGCTTCATGCCACGAAGCCTGTACGCCAGCCGTCGGAAATCACAAGAACCTTCAATGATCTGGCTAGATTCCGTCCGGAACCATGCTTGGCCCCGTGCTTTCGGCGACGATCTTGCGCCGGCCGACGACCCGCTCGCGGTAGAGCGCATAGAGGCCGGAGCCGATGATGATGGTGGCGCCGACGATCATCGGCAGATCGGGAATGTCCGCGAAGATGAACAGGCCAAGCAGGATCGACCAGATCAGGGCCGTGTAGCGGAACGGCGCGATGAAGGAGATGTCGCCCGCCCGCATCGCCATAATGATGAACTGGTAGCCGATAATCACCAGCACAGCAGCCAGGGCCAGCAGGGCCGTGCTGTTGCCCGTCATCGGCGTCCAGCCGCCCATTGCCGGCAACAGCGCCGCGCCGACGATTGTCATGGCAAGCGCGGTCGCGGTCGACACCAGCAATGTCGGAATGGCCTTGGGGATCCGCTTGGTGGCGAGATCGCGCACCGCGCAGCAGGCGACGCTGGCCAGCGCCGACAGCGAGTAGACGCTGAACCCTTCGAAGCCCGGCCGCACGATGATCAGCACGCCGGCAAATCCGATGGCGATGGCCAGCCAACGCCGCCAACCGACAGTCTCGCCAAAGACAAGTGCCGCTCCCATCGTCACCGCCAGCGGCAGCGCCTGCAGCACCGCCGAAACATTGGCGATCGGCAGATGGGCGAGGGCGACGAGGAAACTCACCGTTGCGCCGGCCTCGCTGATCACGCGCAAGGCGACCAGAGGCTGCAGCATCGAGCCCGGGCGGGCGAGAGCGCCGCGCTGCCAGGCCAGCAGGCCGACGAAAAGCGAAGCGAAAGCCCCACGGATCAACATGACCTGCGCCATGTTCATCGATTGCGACGAGTATTTGGTTATGGCGTCGTTGAGGGTGAAGCCGGCCATCGCCACCATCATGAACAACGCGCCGTGAAGATTTGGAGACAGGGGCAAGACGGCTACCGGTTCTGCTAATACATATCGCCCAAAAGTGACCTCGGTTTTGGGGAAACGACATGCATAAGAAACAAAGACCTGAAGCGCGTGGCCTGAATCCGTTCAAACGCGACGCGCTTTAGGCAGCAAGCCTGTAACAGTCGGGCATGAAACAGCAACAGCAAAGGACTGGGCCACAGCCTTGTTTGTGGCCCGGAATATCGCCTGCGATGGCGAACTTACTTCTTCGGCGTAAGCACCTCGGTGCCATTGCCTTCCTTGCCGGCGATCGTCCAAAGACCGTGCAGCGAACCGTCCGCCGCCACCTTGTAGACGACGAGGCCAATGTCCTTGTCCATGACATAGCCGGCGGAGAAGGCATCATCGTTGCGCATGCAGATGCCGTCGGAAGATGAGCCACCAGTTTCCCAATGGATCGCGCAGGTCGTCCCGCTGGTCAGCGTGATGGTGGCTTCGCCGCCATAGGCCGAGCCGTCGAAGTTGGTGCCGGCGACCGTATAGGTGCCGCCGATCGACTGCGCCGCCGCGGGCACGGCCGCGAGGCCAAGCAGTGCCAGAGAAAGAACGAGTTTGCGCATGGTGTATCCCCCTGCGAGCGAAGAGCAGCTTCCAGGGGAAGGCTAGGCTGGAACAGACTGGCCGTAAATCCGGCTGCGGTTCGCGAACAAGACTTTTTCTGGGGTGTGGTCCGAAACCGTCATGGCCCCTTGAGACTGCCGGCGATGGCGCCGACCAGCGGATCGTATTTCGACTTCAGCGCCGGCGGGTAGTCGACCCAGACCGTACGGATGATACCGTCTTTCCCAAACAGACGTCGCTCGTAGAATATCTTTCCATCCCTCAGGCCCGACAGCACGGCCCAGTCCTTTCCGGCCTTGCTGTAGGTGACCTTGTAGCCCGGCTTCTTGCTCGCCTTCTCCGCCGCGACAAAGCCTTTCGGCGTGTCGTCGTCGACGTTGAGGATGCCCGAGCAGATCAGGCTGGCGCCATCGGCGCTCAGCCATTGCTGTCCGTCGCCATTGTCGGGCTCCGGCTGGCGATCGGTGAAGACGTCGTCGGGAAAGGTGCAGACAGTGCCGAAGCGATCGTTCACATAG
>NZ_RZPL01000752.1:0-2666 GCF_004022805.1 Mesorhizobium sp. M7A.F.Ca.CA.002.04.1.1
GTGGCGCGCACATGCATAGCAACCTCCTCATCATGGCCGAGTGCGGCCAGCAGCGCCAGCGTGACGATCGAACGCTCACGCCTGGTCAAGCCCGGCCGCGCCCACACGGTTCCCCAGGCGGCCTCGGTGATCAACTCCTGGAAAGGCTGGTCGAAATCGGTGGCGGCGACCTCGGCGCGGTCGACATGGCGGTCACCAAGCACCGAGCGCCGCACCGCGAGGCCGGTGCGATATCTGGTTGCGTTGCCGGGGACTTCATCCATGGGTTTCTGCTCCAGGGGCAAGCGACGCGATAAAGCCGCGGATCAGGGCGGTGAGCGCTTCAGGCTGTTCGACGCAAGGAATGTGTCCAGCGTCGCGGATGATTTCGAAGCGCGCGCCGGGGATCAGCGCGGCCAGCGAGCGGACGAGATCGGGAGGTGTCGAGCCATCCTGGTCGCCGGCGACGCAGAGCGTCGGCACCGCGATGCGGCGTGCAGCATCGGTGAAATCGGCATCGCGAACGGCCGCGCAAGTCCCTACGTAACCTGCAAGCGCTTGCCTCGTCATCATGTTCCAGTAACCGTCGAGCTCGGCCTGACGCGCCGCGTGGAAGGCGGGGGTGAACCACACTTTGAGCACGCCATCGGCAATCGCCTGGATGCCCTTGCTTTCGACGGTCGCGATGCGTGTGTTCCAGCTGTCTGTCGTGCCGATCTTGTGTGCCGTATCGCAAAGGATCAGGCCTTCGACGATTTCAGGCCGCCTGGCATAGAGCCCCTGCGCGATCATGCCGCCGACCGACAGGCCGCACAGCACGACCTTGCTCAAGCCGAAATGATCGATGAGCGCCGAGAGGTCATCGACGTGATCGTCGATCGACCTGATGTCGCCGATGTCGGACAGTCCGTGGCCGCGCTTGTCATACACCAGCAGCGGCATTTCACCATCGAACGTCGAGACAATTTCGTCCCAGATCCGGAAGTCGGTGCCGAGCGAATTGATGAATATGATTGGGCGCGCATTGCCGGTCGCCTTGATGTGGCGATGGTGCAGCGTGATGCCGCCGATGGTGACGAATGGCACGGTTTCGATCCTCCGCCCTCACATTGCACAAGGCGTTTGGTTCGGTAAAATGATATTTTTTGGCGTTTCATTAACTCAGGGGTTATCGAATCCATGTCCGAGAGCCGCATTCGGTTCCGTCACCTGCAGGCATTCCTGGAAGTTGCGCGGCAGGGGAGCGTGGCGCGAGCGGCTGACTTGCTGCATGTCAGCCCGCCGGCCGTGACCAAGACATTGCGCGAACTGGAAGAGGCGCTGGGGGTTGCGGTGGTGGAGCGCGACGGCCGCGGCATCCGACTGACGCGCATCGGCGAGATCTTCCTTCGCCACGCCGCCATGGCGATCACGGCGCTCAAGCAAGGCGTCGATTCCGTCCGCCAGGACGGAGCGGTCAACCGGCACCCGATCCGCATCGGCGCGCTGCCGACGGTGTCGGCGCGGGTGATGCCGCTTGCCATGAGCCTGTTCCTCAAAGAGAGCACCGGTGCGGCGATCAAGATCGTCACCGGCGAGAACGCGGTGCTGCTCGAACAGTTGCGCACCGGCGCGCTCGATCTCGTCGTCGGACGGTTGGCGGCGCCGGAGAACATGACCGGCTTCTTCTTCGAGCATCTCTACTCCGAACAGGTGCTGTTCGTGGTGCGGGCGCGACATCCGCTGCTTGAGCCCGGACAGGACGTGTTCGCGCGGCTCGACGAGTTCCCGGCGCTGATGCCGACACGGGAATCGGTCATCCGCCCTTTCGTCGACCGCCTGTTCATCACCAGCGGCATGACGGCGCCGGCAACCGAGATCGAAACCGTCTCGGACTCCTTCGGCCGCGCCTTCCTGCGGCAGAGCGATGCGGTTTGGATCATTTCGGCCGGTGTCGTCGCCAATGAACTCGGCAGTGGCGCCTTCGTCGCCCTGCCGGTCAACACCGAGGAAACCAAGGGACCGGTCGGCCTGACGATGCGGACCGACACGGCGCCCTCGCCGGCCTTCTCCATCCTGTTGCAGACCATCCGCGAAGCGGCGAGGCAAAGCAGTTGATGCGGCTCAGACTGGCGATCAGATCTCCCGCGAAGGCGTGAAGCGAACGCTTGCGGACCGCATGTGCCCGGGCGCCAGTACGATACAGCCGGCCTCGATGCCCGTGTCAGCCCTGCGGTTGAAGGCATCGGTGATGTTGCTGACCGGTTCGGCGCAAAAGAACGGCTCGCCGGGCGGCGTGTAGAGGACAAGGAAATCGAGTGGCGCCTCGGCCTCGATGTCCAGTTGCCGTCCATGCTCCGGCCAGGAGATCCGGGCGCGGCGCGACCATCCGGTGAAGACCGTGTCGAAGTCCGTCTCCGACACGTCGAAGCCCGTGGTCGGGTTGGAGCCTGCAGGCGGCAGGACGTGCCGGGTGGGCAGGATTTCCGCGTCGGTCTCCCACATGCCGGACACCCGCGCCTGGACATGCGTCCACGGTGTCGATGGGAAATAGGGATGCAGGCCGAGCCCGGCCGGCATCGGCGCGTCCGACAGGTTGCGCAGCGAGATGGCGGTGATCAGGCTGCCATTGACCAGCGAGATCTCTTGCCTTGCCTCATAGCTCCACGGCCAGGAATCGGCGGCATGGCGATAGGATAGGACAGTGG
>NZ_RZPL01000753.1:0-2648 GCF_004022805.1 Mesorhizobium sp. M7A.F.Ca.CA.002.04.1.1
GCCCAGAATCCCTATGCATTGCCGACACCTTCCGTGGCCAAGGTTCAAGGAGAAACGAGAAGCCGGTCAAATCCTAAGGAATTCATTCACCGGGTTTTTTGAAACCTTATTTAGAACCCTGTGCCAAGATGGTCCACAGGGCAGAATTCCTCGGGCGGGCAGTCACACCAGTCATGACAGGTTCCATACTCATAGTCGATGACGATCCGGTGCAACGCCGGCTGCTCGAAGCGGCGGTGACGCGGTTCGGCTACAGCGCAATCGTGGTCGACGGCGGCGCGGCCGCTCTCGACATCCTCGATGGACCCGGCGCCCGCGAGGTGTCGGTGGTCATCCTCGATCTGGTCATGCCCGGTCTCGACGGTATCGGCGTGCTGAAGGCGATGCGCGAGCGCGACATCAACGTGCCGGCGATCGTGCAAACCGCGCAGGGCGGAATCGAGACCGTGGTTTCGGCGATGCGTCATGGCGCCTTCGATTTCGTCGTCAAGCCGGCGTCTCCCGACAGGCTGCAGGCATCGATCGGCAATGCGCTCAAGGTCGAGGCCGTCGAGGGCGAGGTCAAGCGCACATCGCGCCGGCGCGGCGGCCTCCTGACCTTCAAGGACATGATCACGCACAGCCCGGCCATGGACAGGGTGATCCGTCTTGGCCAGAAAGCGGCGGCATCCAACATTCCGATCCTGATCGAGGGCGAGTCCGGCGTCGGCAAGGAACTGGTGGCGCGCGCCATCCAGGGCAGTGGCGACCGCCGCACGAAGCCCTTCGTCACCGTCAATTGCGGCGCCATTCCAGACAATCTGGTCGAATCGATCCTGTTCGGTCACGAGAAGGGCTCGTTCACCGGGGCCACCGACAAGCACACCGGCAAGTTCGTCGAAGCGCATTCGGGCACGCTGTTTCTCGACGAGATCGGCGACCTGCCGCTCGACGTGCAGGTCAAGCTGTTGCGTGCGGTCCAGGACGGCGAGGTCGACCCGGTCGGTGGGCGCTCGACCGTCAGGGTCGACATCAGGCTGATTTCGGCGACGCACCGCAACCTCCTGCAGCAGGTCAAGGACGGCAAGTTCCGCGAGGATCTGTTCTACCGGCTGAACGTCTATCCGATCTTCGTGCCGCCGCTGCGCGACCGCCGCGACGACATCCCATATCTGGTCACCCATTTCATGGAGAAGGTCGCGCCGGCCGACCCGCACCGTCGCCTGCAAGGTATTTCGGCGGCAGCGCTCGCGGTGCTGCAGGCCTATGACTGGCCCGGAAACATCCGGCAGCTCGAAAACGCCGTCTTTCGCGCCTCGGTGCTTTGCGAAGGCTATATGTTAACCGCGGAGGACTTCCCGCAGATCCGGGCGCAAGTGGAAGGCACCGTCAACCTCGATATGGATGGCGACGCGCCGTCGCCGTCCTTGCCTTTGCAGGCGCGCGATGACGAAGCCTTGCCCGGCGAGGGCGGCCCGGCAATCGCGTTCGATCCGCCGGCAAGGCTGCAGCCTCGCTTCGGCACGTTGCGGGCGCTCGACGAGCGCGGCAATGTGCGGGCACTTGCCGATGTCGAACTCGAGATGATCAAGCTTGCCATCGATCACTACAACGGACAGATGAGCGAAGTCGCCCGCCGACTCGGCATCGGCCGCTCGACGCTCTATCGCAAGCTCAAGGAACACGGCATCGATCCGGAGACAGGCCGCGTCGATCGACTAGCCTCCTAAGGGCGATGCCGGGCTGAGCTTTGGCCCGGCTTCCGGCTTTGCCACAAGGCCGGCGCCAGCTTGCAATGCCACAACGGGCCTTGTATCGCCGTTTCGGCGGCATTGTGGCTGTCTCGTGGACAGCTCTGTTCACGCATTAAGGCTAACGGTAACAGATCGTGTTTGGGGCGAAGGCGAAAATCCGATCTAAACCAGCGGTTTACCAAGAAACCTTGTGAACAATTTTTGACGGGATATCGCCACGGTGTTACCGCATTTCGGCTTCAATAAGCGATGATTAACCATTAGGATCGATATTCGGGTGTGCTAATGCCACATCCGTTTGGACAAATCCGGGGACAAACGGCAGCCTGCAAGGCCTTTTGATTTGAACAGAATCGAACGACACACAAACAGGCGGCACCATCATTTGAGCGTCTGGCCGAAGTGGCTGGCAGTGTTGGTTGTCGCTTTTGGTTTTGTTGCCGCGGCTGCGAGCGGAGCCAGCGCCGAAACACGGTCGCTGAAGCTTTATCATCTCCACACCCATGAGAAGGCCGAGATCGTCTACAAGCGCAACGGCCGCTACGTTCCCGAGGGTCTCCGCAAGATCAACATCATTTTGCGCGACTGGCGTCGCAACGAGCCAACCAAGATGGATCCGCGCCTGCTGGATCTCGTCTGGGAGGCGTATCGGGAAGCAGGTGCCACGGACTATATCCAGGTCGTCTGCGGCTATCGCTCGCCGTCGACGAACTCGATGCTGCGCAGCCGCAGCAGGGGCGTGGCCGAGAAGAGCCAGCACATGCTCGGCAAGGCGATGGATTTCTATATTCCCGGCGTGCCGCTGAAGAAGCTGCGCAACATCGGCCTCAAGATGCAGGGCGGCGGCGTCGGCTACTATCCGTCATCGGGTTCGCCGTTCGTCCACATGGATGTCGGCAATGTGCGCCATTGGCC
>NZ_RZPL01000754.1:0-2646 GCF_004022805.1 Mesorhizobium sp. M7A.F.Ca.CA.002.04.1.1
ACTCTTTCCTTGTTAGCGACCGCAGTTTCAGCCGGAAACGGCGGCAAAGGCAAAGAAAAACCGCCCGGATAGGCCGGGCGGTCGATTGGTCCAGCGTATGGCCGCGGGATCAGCGCATGGCCCGGATCAGGTGTTCTTGATCTGCTCGATCGCCTGCGCCATCAGTTCGTCCATGGTGCGGCGGATCTGGTGGTCCGACTGCTCGACGCCGGCCGCGTCGAAATCCCCGCGGATCTTGCGGAACACGTCGTGGTCGCCGGCCTCCTCGATGTCGGAGATAACCACTTCCTTGGCATAGGCGTCGGCATCGGCGCCGGACTTTCCGAGCTTTTCGGCGGCCCACAGGCCGAGCGCCTTGTTGCGGCGCGCCGAGGCCTTGAACCGAAGCTCCTCGTCGAATGCGAATTTACGCTCAAAGCCCTCTTCACGGTCTTTCATGCTGCTCATGGCGTCCCTCCGGGTCAAATTCGATTCGTTGGCGGTGAATATGTGCGTTGTCAAAGCACAAACCAAAAGGTCGCGGGCCGGTCAATATGCTTCATCGCATGCTGCGCTGCGGCATTTCAGTCCCGAAAGCGGTTGATTGGAAGGATTTGCCGATTGAGCAAACGATGTGATTGGGATAGACCCGGCATTGAACCCTACCGTAGCCGCACTATTTCAGGCAGACGGACAGGAAATGGTCTGATACCGCCTGTCCGGAACCCCAGAGAAAAATCAGATGAAAAATCGCCGCCGCATTTATGAAGGCAAGGCCAAGATACTCTATGAGGGACCCGAACCGGGCACGCTTATCCAGTTCTTCAAGGATGATGCAACCGCGTTCAACAAGAAGAAGCACGAGGTCATCGACGGCAAGGGCGTCCTCAACAACCGCATTTCCGAGTATATTTTCAACCATTTGAACCGCATGGGCATTCCGACCCATTTCATCCGCCGTCTGAACATGCGCGAGCAGCTGATCAAGGAAGTCGAGATCATTCCGCTCGAAGTGGTGGTGCGCAATGTCGCCGCCGGTTCGCTGTCCAAGCGGCTCGGCATCGAGGAAGGCACCGTTCTGCCGCGCTCGATCATCGAATTCTATTACAAGGCCGACGCGCTCGACGACCCGATGGTGTCGGAAGAGCACATCACCGCGTTCGGCTGGGCGAGCCCGCAGGAGATCGACGACGTCATGGCGCTGGCGATCCGCGTCAACGACTTCCTCTCCGGCCTGTTCATGGGCGTCGGCATCCAGCTCGTCGACTTCAAGATCGAATGCGGCCGCCTGTTCGAAGGCGACATGATGCGCATCGTCGTCGCCGACGAGATCTCGCCGGACTCCTGCCGCCTGTGGGACGTGGCGACGCAGGACAAGCTCGACAAGGACCGTTTCCGCCGCGACATGGGCGGCCTCGTCGAGGCCTACCAGGAAGTTGCCCGCCGCCTCGGCATCATGAACGAGAACGAGCCGCCGCGCCCGACCGGCCCGGTGCTCGTCGCCTCGACCGACGGCCTCAAAGGCAAGCCGCACTGATCGCGGTTTGCGACCCGATAATCAGAACAGGAGCATGTCCAGCGTGATCAAGGCCCGCATTACCGTCACCCTCAAGAACGGCGTGCTCGACCCGCAGGGCAAGGCGATCGAACACGCATTGTCCGGCCTGGGCTTCGGCGGCGTCGGCACGGTGCGGCAGGGCAAGGTGTTCGACGTCGAGCTGGCGGAAAGCGACAAGGCCAAGGCCGAAGCCGACCTCAAGGCCATGTGCGACAAGCTGCTGGCGAATACGGTGATTGAGAATTACGCGGTGGAGATAGGCTGATTGAACTCAGTCTTTGCAAAACATGCAAGCAACGTTGTGGAGCTATTCCACCGACTCGACGATGCAATAGCCCGTGGCTTTCTGGATAAATTTCCACCAGAGCCGGGTGTGTATTTATTCTTGGAGGATGGCACTCCCGAAAGAATCGGGCGTACGAACAATCTCTCACAGCGATTAAAGAACCATCTCCGGCAAGATCATGGTTCTGCTGCGTATGCCTTCAAACGCGCTCGTCAAAAGCTAGGGCTAAAGCCCACATATCGCAAAGGTTCCGGCAGGAAAGACCTTCAAAAAGACCCGGCTTTCGTTGAAGTTTTTCGGGCAGAGATCGAGCGATTGAAGACACTCAGCGTGAAATATGTGGTTGTTGAAGACATTGCAGAGCAGTACCTGCTCGAAATTTACTCAGCAATCGAATATGGGTTCGCCCTAGACGAGTTTGGGAATCACTAAGAAAATGAAATCCGCCGTCGTCCTCCTGCCTGGCCTCAATCGCGACCGCGACATGATCGCGGCGCTGACCAAGATTTCGGGAACACCGCCGGTCACCGTCTGGCAAACCGACACCGAAATCCCCGATGTCGATCTGATCGCCATTCCGGGCGGTTTTTCCTTCGGCGACTATCTGCGCTGTGGCGCGATCGCCGCGCGCATGCCGGTCATGCGGGCAGTGGCCGAAAAAGCGGCCGCGGGCGTGACGGTCATCGGCGTCTGCAACGGTTTCCAGATCCTGGTCGAGGCCGGCTTGTTGCCGGGCGCCTTGATGCGCAACACCTCGCTGAAATTCGTCTGCCGGCAGGTGAAGCTCGAGATCACCAATGCCAACACCATGTTCACCCGCCGC
>NZ_RZPL01000755.1:0-2634 GCF_004022805.1 Mesorhizobium sp. M7A.F.Ca.CA.002.04.1.1
CCGCTTTGTTTGTGCCCGCTGCCGCCGATGCCTCGGCCGAGACTGCGCACATATTCTGGAAGGATCTGCGTCCGGCTACGCAATCCGCCGCCGAAAACGTCGGGCTGCCGATGATCGCGGCAAAATTGCCCGACCATGGCGAAACGCTGTCCGTCAATCTTCAGGACAAAAGCATTCAGCTAGCCGGCTACGCATTGCCGGTCGATCGCGACGGTGATCTTGTCTACCAGTTCCTGCTGGTACCCTGGACGGGTGCCTGCAGTCACATGCCGACGCCGCCGCCCAACCAGATTGTCTTGGTTACGCCGGCCCGTCCCTACAAGATGTCCGAGGCCTATCAGCCTGTAGCGGTCACCGGCGCGCTGAAGCCGGACATGGAGAAGAGCCAGCTGTTCATCCTCGACGGCGTCAGCATCATCCAGTCTGGCTACAGCGTGCGCAAGGCAGATGTGGTGAGCGTCGAGACCGTGCCGGATACGATCACGCTGCCGGTGAACTCACCCTGGAGTTTCCTCAACAAAAAGAAGAACTAAGCGGGACGACTTTATGTGACGTTCAGCTCAGGCAGCGTTGGCACCCGATTCCTTGTCCAGAACCATGTAGTCGAGCGGGATTTCGGTCGTGTACTTGATCTGCTCCATGGCGAAGGACGACGACACATCACGGATTTCGATCTTGGCGATCAGCCGTTTGTAGAAGGCGTCATAGGCCGCGATGTCGGGCACCACGACGCGCAGGAGATAATCGACGTCGCCGCTCATGCGGTAGAACTCGACCACCTCGGGAAACTCCTGGATGACTTCCGAGAAACGCCGCAGCCATTCATGGCTATGCGAATTGGTGCGGATCGACACGAAGACGGTGACGCGCACATTGACCTTTTCATGGTCGAGAATGGCAACGCGCCGCTTGATGACGCCCTCTTCCTCGAGCTTCTGGATGCGTCTCCAGCAAGGCGTCGTCGACAGCCCGACTTTCTTGGCGACATCGGCGACCGCGAGTGTCGCGTCCTCCTGCAAGAGGCGGAGAATTTTTCTATCGAGGCGATCCATATCGTGCTCCCAAGGGAATAGAATGCCTATACTCTGCCTTATCCAGGCCTTTCACAAGAAAGAAATTCTGCTGATCGGGCAAAAAGCGAGTGATTTCTTGCTGAAAGGTCAGCCGAGGCGATAGCGGATTTCCGAACGCAGAAAAGGCAGCAAATCCATTTCAAACCACGGATTCTTCTTCAGCCAGCCCGTGTTGCGCCACGAGGGATGCGGCAGCGGCAGCACTTTCGGACCGATGGAATTCTCCCAGATGGAGCGCCAGTCCATGACCGTTTCCGTCAGTGAGGGCCGGCGCGCCGCACCCATGTGCCAGGACTGCGCGTAGATACCGATCGTCAGCACCAGATCGATCCGTGGCATAGAGGCCATCAAAGGTGCGCGCCAGGCCGCCGCGCATTCGCGCCTCGGCGGCAGATCTCCCCCCTTGGCATCCTGGCCGGGAAAGCAGAAGCCCATCGGGACGATTGCGAATTTTTCGATGTCGTAGAATTCGTCGCTCGTCACGCCAAGCCAGCTGCGCAGGCGGTCGCCGGAAGCGTCGGTGAACGGCATGCCCGACAGATGCACCTTGGTGCCGGGCGCCTGGCTGGCGATCAGGATCCGGGCGGTGGATGATGGGCGCAGCACTGGTCGCGGCTCATGCGGCAACGGCTTGCCGGCCGGATTTTCCACGCAGATGCGGCAGGCGCGGACCCTGGCGACGAGGTTTTCGAGTTCGGCAGTCATTCTCAGGCTGATGCGCTCGGCCGGCTGGAAACGGCTTGATGCCAGCGCAACACATTCGCGCACTCATCCGGTACCTTGATGCGTGCCGGCTTCATGAAGTCGACAGCGATCAGGCCGGTGATGTCGGCGATCGAATAGCTGTCACCGGCGATGAACTCCCGGCTGCCCAGTTCGCCGTCCAGCAGCCTGAGGAACGCCACGGCCTTCGGCTTGTTGGCCTCACCCCATTCAGGGACCTGCGGGATTTCCCATTCCTTCATGGCCGGATGGATGTGCCGGAAGGCCTGCGTGACGCAGCTGAGCAAATTGAATTCCATCCGCCTCTGCCACATCTCGACCTGCGCCTTGCCGAGTGCGCCACGCCCGAACAGGGCCGGTTCGGGATGCAGCTCCTCGAAATAGCGGCAGATGGCGACGGATTCGGTGATGACGGTGCCGTCGTCGAGCTCCAGCACCGGCAGACGCTGCAAGGGGTTGCGCGAGCTGACCGCCTGTTGCCTGTGTTCCAACGCGCCCATATCGATGGGCACCTGCGGAACCTCGATGCCTTTCTCGGCCAGGAAAACGCGGACCCGCCTTGGATTGGGCGCCCGGCCACCGTCGAAGAGCTTCATTCCATCCTCCTGTTCGTCCTCGGTTCCAGTTCCAGGATGCGCATCACCAGAAGCGAAAAATCTCGCGCACGGCATCGCCGATCGACGCCAGTGTGCCGTGCTTCTTCTCGACGACTTCGCCGTGATGGCTGTCTCGCCAATTCTGCGGCTGATCGAACGTTCCCGCCCAGATGCCGGCCTTTGCCGCGCGGGCGATGGCTTCCTCGCTCTCGAAGTCGCCATAGGCAACCGCCCAGCCCGCC
>NZ_RZPL01000756.1:0-2619 GCF_004022805.1 Mesorhizobium sp. M7A.F.Ca.CA.002.04.1.1
CATCAAAGGCGAGTCCGGATAGGTCAGCAACCCGCCAAGGCCGAGCGCGACGCCATAGGGAACGCCTTTTGCCTCGTCGGCGAAATGGCGCAGAAACGGATTTTGGCCGGTAACGGCCGCAAGCATCGACTTCCGGTAGAGGATGATCGCGAGCGTCAGCAGGCCGCCGATGATTGTCGAGGCGACAAGATACTCCACGAGATTGACATTGAGGCCCATCCACATCGCGGTTGCGGCCAGAAGCTTGGCGTCGCCGCCGCCCATGCCGCCTATTGCAAACAGGCCGAACGTCACGGCCAGGACCAGGGCGCCGGCGGCGAAATGTCCGCCATAGGCCGCCCAGTCCATGCCTGTAAGGGGCGCGACCAGCGCGAAAACGACGACGAGCAGCACCGGCACGCGGTTGGCGATCGTCATCGACAGCATGTCGGAGATCGCGGCAAACAGCATGCAGAACGGAAAGACGACGAAGATCAGGGCTTCAAGCATCGGCGCCACGCCTATTGTCCGATTTTATTGGGCTCAATCTAAGATATGTTCGATTAACGATTGATGAGGCCAGGAACGAAAAGACGACCTATATTGGCAGCGGCATAAAAAAGGCCGCCACGCGGCGGCCCTTTTCCAGAAAATGCGATGCAAGTGCTCGGCGATAAGCCGATCAGCTGCCGGTCGGCGCGTTGTTCAGGGTGCTGCCAATGTTGGTGAACTTGGCATTCAGCGCATTGCCGAGCGTGCCGGCGCCAGTGATGATGGCGAGCGCGATGAGAGCGGCGATCAGACCATATTCGATAGCGGTCGCGCCGGATTCGTCCTTCACAAAACGTGCGATGAGATTAGACATTCGAGAGCTCCTACTCCACGTGTTACAGCACTTCCGTCAACTTCTGTGATGGTTGATCGGATGCTGCCAATCTAGGGAGAAGCTCTTTCGATCGGCTTAAGAAACAGCCTTACCGATTCCTTTCCCGGTTCGAACATATTGCGTGGTTAACTTCGGGCTAAAGTACCGCCGCGCCTTCCAGTCCCAGGTTTGGCAGGCTTGCGCCCCGACTGGACCGCGCCTCGCGGGGCGCCCTTATCGGCCATTGCAGGATTGGCAACATCGCAGGCTTAACCGTTGGTTCACCAATCTCGTTCATGTTCCGTTGATCAGTCCGCCTGCGTGGAGCGCCTCAATGGCCCAGCCGAGATCGTCAATCCTGATTGCCGCGCTTCTTGCCGTCTCGAGCTTCGTCGCGCCCGCCATGGCCGGCGCCGGCATCGAGGTCACGATGAACCAGGCCAAGATCGTCAAACTGTCGCGTCCCGCAGACACCATCGTGGTCGGCAACCCGGCAATCGCCGACGCTTCCGTGCAGGACGCTTCGACGATCGTGCTCACCGGCAAAGGTTTCGGCGTCACCAATCTGGTCGTGCTCGATACCGACGGCAGTCCCATCGTCGATGAGCAGGTTACCGTCGTGCGGCAGGCTGCTTCGTCGGTGCGCATCTATCGGCGTGCCGAAATCCAGACGATGTCCTGCACGCCGTATTGCGAAAGCTCCTACAAGAGCGAAGCGGAGAAGTCTTCCGAGGCGGAGATGAGCGTCAGCCGATAGGTGGCGTGACCGGCTGCCGGTGCGGTTATTGGCCGGTTAAGAGGCCTGCGCCGACTTTAACGATCATCCAAACCGGACCTCAATCGGTTTGCGTTAATGGTCCTTCCGAGACCGCATAGAGATCGGCAGGATCGGACATGAGCAAGGGATACGGCCGCGCAGGCGACCACAAAGTGAGATGCCCAAGGTTTTTCGCCCGTTTTCTTCGTGACCGGCGCGGCGCCACGGCAATCGAATTCGCGATCCTTTCAGTCCCCTTCGCGCTGCTTGTCTTCGCCATTCTGGAAAGCTGCATCTCGTTTGCCGCGCAGGAAGTGATGGCCAACATCACCGACGATGTCGCGCGCAAGCTTCGCACCGGCCAGTTGAGGGCGGTTGACGTCGCCGGAACCAACTTGCGGGACATGATCTGCACAAAACTGCAGATCATCGTTTCCCAGGATTGTCCCAATCAACTGCTGGTGGATCTTCGCCAATATACATCGTTCGCGGATGCGGCCACGGCCGGCTTCAAGATCCAGAACGGCGATGTCGTATTGACGAAAGGCACCGCAACCCAGTCGTTTTCAGTGACAGCGGGTGCGGCGGAGTCGAGGAACATGCTGCGGGTCTTTTACAAATGGCCGATCATGACCGACCTGCTGGCCAAATCAATGGGCGGCAACAAGACGCTGCACTTCGCATCGGTGACCTGGCAGAACGAACCGTTCGACAACTGAGCGGAATGCACGAGCAGTATAAGAAAAGGGCAATGGGCATGATGCGTGCGGGGGCACATCTTATGATTACGGGAGTTTGGCGGAAAACAAGTCTGTTCTGGTCCGATCGTCGTGGCATCGCGGCGGTCGAATTCGCGTTGATCATGCCAATTCTGCTGATCATGTATTTCCTCACAATGGAAGCGTCGCAAGCCATCGAGACCAGCAAGAAGGTCAGCCGTATCGGCAGCATGGTGGCCGATCTCGTCACCCAGCAGACAAGCGTCCTCAAGGCAGATGTCGACGCCATCATGCAGATC
>NZ_RZPL01000757.1:0-2613 GCF_004022805.1 Mesorhizobium sp. M7A.F.Ca.CA.002.04.1.1
GGCATCATCAAGCAGACCGGCGGCTTCATCTTCTGCGATTCCGAAGTCGGCAAAGGCCGGTGCCTTTGCCGACTTCCTTGGTGGTGAAGAAGGGTTCGAAAATCTTCTTCAGCACGTCGGGCGCGATGCCGCTGCCGGTGTCCTCGACTTCGACCACGACATAGTCCGCCGGGGCGAGTTCGCGGTAGGAAAAGGCCTTGCACTCCTCGGCGGTCACATTGCGGGTGCGCACGGTCAGATCGCCGCCCGCCGGCATAGCATCGCGCGCGTTGACCGCAAGGTTCACCACCACCTGTTCGAACTGCCCGATATCGACCTTGACCGGCCACAGGTCGCGGCCATGGTCGACCTTCAGCTTGATGTCGTTGCCGACAAGGCGGGCCAGCAGCATCCTGAGATCGGCGAGCACGTCGGTCAGGTTGAGCACTTCCGGCCGCAATGTCTGCTTGCGCGAGAAGGCCAGAAGCTGCCGCACCAGCGAAGCCGCCCGGTTGGCATTCTGCTTGATGTTCATGATGTCTGGGAAGGACGGGTCCGACGGGCGGTGATTGGTCAACAAAAGGTCGGACGCCATGATGATGGCGGTCAGCACATTGTTGAAATCATGCGCGATGCCGCCGGCAAGCTGGCCGACTGCCTGCATCTTCTGGCTTTGCGCCATCTGCCCTTCCAGCGCCTTCTGCTCCGTTGTCTCGACGGCGTAGACGATGGCCGACTCCTCGGCGCCCTCGCCGCCGGTGCCGTCAGCGACGGCGTTGACGTAGAAGCGGATGTGCCGTTCGTCGTTGCCGGGCAGAAGCGTGTCGATCGGCTCGATGTCGGCCTGCCGCTGCTGCGCTTTCTCGAAGGCAGCCGCGAAGGCCGGCCGGTCGCGTTCGTGGATTACCGTGTCGAGCCGCACGCGACGGTCGACGGCGTCGCGATCGACGACAGACGAAAACAACGACAAAAACGGCGCATTGGTGCGCAGGATGCGTCCGTTGTGGTCGACGCCGGCGATTGCCATCGGTGTCGAGTTGAAGAAGCGGGTGAAGCGCACTTCCGAAGCCCGCAAATCGGCAGAGGCATCCTCGCCTTGCGTGCGGTTGAGCACGATCGTGCGTGTCGGCCCATTCAATCCTTCGCGGCTGGCCGAAACGCGGTGCATGAAGCGCACCGGCAGCGCTTCGCCCGTCATGGTCGTCAAATCGAGATCGATCACCGCGTTGCGTGTGGTGCCGGGGTCGGCCTTGACCGAGCGGACCAGCGCCATGCCGTCGCCGGCCACGATCTCCGACAGAGACACGGCGCCGGGCGTGAAGCTGGTGAGGTCGATGCCCAGCCATTCGGCGAGCGTGGCGTTGATGTAGGTGACGCGGCCCTCCTGGTCGGCCGAAAAGAAGCCGGCCGGCGCGTGGTCGAGGTGATCGATCGCCTTCTGCAGATCGAGGAAGAAGCGCTCCTGCTCGGCCCGCTCCTGCGAGATGTCGGCAAGCTGCCAGGCCAGCATCGGCAGCCGCTGGCCCGGAACGCTGAAGGCGCGGGCGCGCGCGCGGTACCAGCGGGCGCCCGGCTCGGCACCGGGCCGAATGGACTGTGCGAGCCTAAACTCGCCGTCGCCCGGCTGGCCGTCGCGAAGGCCGGACGCCAGGCGATAGATCGTCACCGAGGCTTCGGGGACATCCGAGAGCAATCCCTCGACGGTCTTCAGGTCGGCAGCGGACGATGCTCCGGTCATATCCGCATAGGCGCGGTTGGCGTAGACGACGCGGCCCTTGGTGTCGGTGACGAGAAGCCCCTGCGACATCGAATCGACGAAGGATTTCGACAGTTCGTCGCCTGTCGAGCGTGGCGTGACCTGCACGAAGCCGATCGCCGTCGCGAACAGGAAGCCGACGCCGATCATCGCCAGCACGCCGAGCATGCCGAGCAGGAAAGGATCGCCGAGGCGCTCGCGGAAAAGACCGAAGACGATCGCGGCCCCCGTCAGAACGACGATGAAAATGATAAGCCGGGTAACCGCGCCCGGTCGCGTATTCTGGTCGACGATCGGTACCGGATAGAAATCGCCGCGCGCTTCCTTGGCCATGTGCCCCCTGCTCGTGAATTCCGGTGTTCCGACACCCGCCCCGTACCGGGTTGAATCACATTCTCCTAGTCCGGAAAAGGCCTGGGCGGCAAATGTCGGATAAAAATGATGTCTTCCGGCCTTCGGAGTTTTTCAAGCTGTTCAACAGCGTGAAACGCAACTTGCGGTGGCCCGCTGCAACGGTCTAGTGTCTTATCACTTCCAAGGGGCGATCAGGGGAAACCAATGCAATGGCTCGATAGCGTGGCAGGTCCCGGTTATGCCGCAGCATTGTTGTGGACGTTTGCAGCGCTCGTCCTGCTGGTCATCGTTCTCGTCATCGTCAAGCTGGTGCGCAACCTGACATTCGGAACCTTCGTCGCCGGCGGCCGGAACCGCAAGACGCGACTGGCCGTCATGGATGCCACCGCCGTCGACAGCCATCGCAGGTTGGTGCTGATACGCCGCGACGACATCGAACATCTGCTTCTGATCGGCGGTCCGACCGACGTCGTCGTCGAGCGCGATATCCGGCTTTCGGCGCCGCGCCGGCCGGCATTGACTGG
>NZ_RZPL01000758.1:0-2605 GCF_004022805.1 Mesorhizobium sp. M7A.F.Ca.CA.002.04.1.1
GGTCGTGCTTGGCCTGGTGAACTTCAATTCCGGCGTCGCCCAGTCGACGCTGCCAATCTATGAAGACTGCACGCTGCCGACCATGACCTTCGGCTCCAATCCGTCTCTCACCAAGCAGGGCTACAAGTTCATGGTGCGCCCGGTGGCCAACGATCTGGCCGGCGCATTGTTGCCAGCCGAATATGCGCTGGGCAAGCTCGGCGCCAAGACTGCCGTGATCGTCAACGACAAGCAGGTCTTCGGCCAGGGCATTTCCGAAATCTTCGCCAAGAACTTCGAAACCGGCGGCGGCAAGGTCCTCGATACCATTGCCGTGGCGCCATCCGACGTGGACTTCACCGCTGTGCTGGCCCAGATCAAGTCCAAGAAGCCCGATGCGATCTATCTCGGCGCCGTCATGCCGCAGCTTGCGCTGTTTGCCAAGCAGATGCACGAGCAAGGTATCGCCGCCGTGCTAATGGTGCCGGACGGCGGCTACACGCCGGACCTCATCAAACAGGCCGGCGAAGCCAATGTCCAGGGCACGCTTGTCGCGATCCAGGTGCCGCCGATGGATGCCTCCCCCGAGATCGCCGATTTCGCCAAACTCTACAAGGCGAAATATGGTGAGGAAGCCGGCCCGTATTCGATCTACGGCTATGTACAGGGCCAGATTTTGGAACAGGTGCTGAAAACGACGAAAGGCCTCACGCGTGAGGACCTCAACGCGGCATTGCATGCAGTTAAGGCGAAGACCGTCGTCGGCGAGCTGGAATTCGACGAAACCGGCGAACTCAAAGTCGCCCCATCCTACCTCTACAAGGTGGAGGGAACGGGCTTCCATCTCGTCGGTTCGAAATAGCAGCCAGACCGCCGGAGCCGCATCGCTACGCGCGAAGCGGCTCCTTCACCTGTTGACGGGCGTGCCTGCCGCAAGTACGGGCGGCCACGTCGACCATTCCCCTTCCCGGTTCGACCGGTCCATGGGGTTGCAGGCACAGGACGCCGGCCCATGCTGGGAAATCTTATCCAACAAACGGTAAATGCCCTGACCATCGGCTCGATCTACGCCCTGATCGCGCTCGGCTACACCATGGTCTACGGCGTGTTGCGCATGATCAACTTCGCCCATGGCGAGATGTTCATGCTCGGCGCCTATGTAGCGTTTCTGGCGCTCAGCCTGCTGGTCGGCGATGTCGGGATGTCGGGCGCGCTGGCGCTTACCGCGGCCTTTCTCGTGGCGATCTTCCTCGTCGGCCTCATTGGAGTCGGCATCGAAAGGGTCGCCTACAAACCGCTGAGAAGCTCCACCCGGCTCGCGCCGATGCTGTCCTCGCTCGGCGTCTCATTGTCGCTCGTCACCGGGGTGCAGATCCTGGCCGGCCCACAGCCAGTCGCCTTTCCCAGCTTCTTCCCCGTCGTCCGATATCAGGTGATGGGCGGCACCATCACCTTGATGCAGATCGGCATCCTGATCGCCGCCTTCGTGCTGATGTTCGGCCTGCATGTCCTAGTCAACCGGAGCCGTATCGGCATCATCGTGCGCGCCGTATCGGAAAGCCGACCGACCGCACAGCTGCTTGGCATCAACGTCAACGGCGCCATCTCCATGGTGTTCTTCGTCGGGCCGCTTCTCGGCGCTGCCGGCGGCATCCTCTATTCCAGTTACTATGGCATCATGTCGCCCAGCATGGGCGCCGTCATCGGGCTGAAGGCCTTCACCGCGGCCATCCTCGGCGGCATCGGTTCAATCCCCGGCGCCATGCTCGGCGCCTTCATCCTGGCTTTTATCGAAGTGTGGGGAACCGCGCTGCTGCCCATTGTCACAAACGGCGTGCTCGGCACCGAGTATCGCGACGTTCTCGCCTTTGCGATCCTCATACTCGTGCTTCTGGTCCGTCCTGCCGGTATACTCGGCGAGGCCGTCTCCGAGGAAAGCATCGTGTACAAGAGGGAATTCTGATGGCCGCCGCCGACACTCTCGCCGCGGCCCGGCCGCGTGCGAACCGGACCATCTCCTGGCTCGTCTTCGCCATCGCGATCGCGCTGATCATGGCCACGCCCTTCCTGCCCAACTACCATGTCCGTGTCCTCAACAGCCTGCTGATCTACATCCTGCTCGGCATCGGCCTGAACATCGTGATCGGCTATACCGGGCTGCTGGATCTCGGCTTCGTCGCCTTCTACGCGGTCGGCGCCTACAGCTATGGGCTGCTGGCAAGCCCGCAGCTCGGCCTGCATATGCCGTTCCTGCTCATCCTGCTCGTCGCCGCCTGCCTGGGTGCGGTCACCGGCATATTGCTCGGCATTCCGGTGTTGCGATTGCGCGGCGACTATCTGGCCATCGTCACACTTGGCTTCGGCGAGATCATCCGCATCATCATCAACAATCTCGACTGGCTGACCGGAGGGCCGCAAGGCATTGCCCGGCTGGACAAGGCGTCGATCCTCGGCATACAGATTGCCCGGCCGATCGACTTCTTCTGGCTGCTGCTGATCACCGTGCTCATCGTCGGCACCGTGGTCTGGCGGCTCGAGCGCTCCATCCTCGGCAAGGCGTGGGCGGCGATCCGCGAGGACCAGGATGCCGCGCGCGGCATCGGCATCAACACCACCAATGCCAAGC
>NZ_RZPL01000759.1:0-2604 GCF_004022805.1 Mesorhizobium sp. M7A.F.Ca.CA.002.04.1.1
CGGCTGGTCGGCGCCAAGGAACTGGCCGAGACCAAGAAAGGCATCGCCGAAGGCCAGGTCGACATCGTCATCGGCACGCACGCGCTGCTCGGTTCCGCGATCTCGTTCAAGAACCTTGGTCTGCTGATCATCGACGAAGAGCAGCATTTTGGCGTCAAGCACAAGGAACGGCTGAAGGACCTGAAGACCGACGTGCACGTGCTGACGCTGTCGGCGACGCCGATCCCGCGAACGCTGCAACTGGCGTTGACCGGGGTGCGCGAGCTGTCGCTGATCGCCACGCCGCCGGTCGATCGGATGGCGGTGCGCACCTTCATATCGCCCTTCGATCCGCTGGTGATCCGCGAGACGCTGCTGCGCGAACGCTATCGCGGTGGCCATTCCTTCTATGTGGTGCCGCGCATAAGCGATCTCTCGGAAATACATGATTTCCTGAAGGAATCCGTGCCGGAGTTGAAGGTGGCGGTGGCTCATGGCCAGATGCCGCCGGGCGAACTCGACGACATCATGAATGCCTTTTATGACGGCCAGTACGACGTGCTGTTGTCGACCACCATCGTCGAATCCGGCCTTGATATTCCGACCGCCAACACGCTGATCATCCACCGCGCCGACATGTTCGGCCTGTCGCAGCTCTACCAATTGCGCGGCCGCGTCGGCCGTTCGAAGGTGCGGGCCTACGCGCTGTTCACGCTGCCGGCCAACCGCAAGCTGACCGACACCGCCGAGCGGAGGCTCAAGGTGCTGCAATCGCTCGACACTCTGGGCGCCGGCTTCCAACTGGCCAGCCACGACCTCGATATCAGAGGCGCCGGCAATCTTCTCGGCGAGGAGCAGTCCGGACACATCAAGGAGGTCGGCTTCGAACTCTACCAGCAGATGCTGGAAGAAGCCGTCGCCGAGGTGAAGGATTCGGGCGAGGTGCAGGATGGCGGCTGGTCGCCGCAGATTGCCGTCGGCACGGCGGTGATGATCCCGGAAAGCTATGTTCCGGACCTGCAGCTCCGGCTGGCGCTTTATCGCCGTCTCGGCGATCTCGAAAACACCGAGGAAATCGACGCTTTCGGCGCCGAGCTGATCGACCGCTTCGGCCCGCTGCCGGAGGAGGTGAAGCATCTGTTGAAGATCGTCTTCATCAAGGCGCTCTGCCGCAAGGCCAATGTCGAAAAACTCGACGCCGGGCCGAAGGGCGTCGTCATCCATTTCCGCAAGCGCGAATTCTCCAACCCGGTCGGGCTGGTCAAGTTCATTGGCGAACAGGGATCGTTGGCCAAGATCCGGCCGGACCACAGTGTCGTCTTCGTGCGCGACTGGCCGACAGCCGAGAAGAGGCTGGCGGGCTCGGCGGTCGTCATGACGCAGTTGGCACGGCTGGTGGAGAAGGCGGCGTAGCTAGCCTCGGACCATTCGCCAGCGCTGAAATTCCGGTCTAGAATAGGAAATTGGCTTCGTGTATGGAGCCGCGATCCCCAATTGGGGCCGGGAATGGCGGAGTATAGGCCGCTGGAAAGAGCGTTGGGTGCAGCGATGACGAAATGGTCGCCGAATTCGTGGAGAGCAAAGCCGATCAAGCAGGTTCCTGCTTATCCGGACCTTGCAGCGCTGAAGAACACGGAGGCCCAGCTCGCAACCTTTCCGCCGCTGGTTTTTGCCGGTGAGGCGCGCAAGCTCAAGAAGCAGCTCGCTTCGGTCGCTGCCGGTGACGCATTCCTCCTTCAGGGGGGCGATTGCGCCGAGAGCTTCGCCGAGCATGGCGCAGACAACATCCGCGACTTCTTCCGCGTCTTCCTGCAGATGTCGGTGGTGCTGACCTTCGCCGGCGCGCAGCCGGTGGTCAAGGTCGGCCGCGTTGCCGGCCAGTTCGCCAAGCCGCGCTCGTCCGACAACGAGACCAAGGGCGAGGTGACGTTGCCCAGCTATCGCGGCGACATCATCAACGGCATCGAATTCGACCCGAAGTCGCGCATTCCGGATCCCGCTCGCCAGGAGATGGCGTACCGCCAGTCGGCGGCGACGCTCAACCTTCTGCGCGCCTTCGCGCAAGGCGGCTATGCCAGCCTGGAGAATGTGCACCGCTGGATGCTCGGCTTCGTGTCCGACAGCCCGCAGGGCGAGAAATACGAGTCGCTCGCCAACCGCATCACCGAGACGATGGACTTCATGAAGGCCGTCGGCATCACTTCGGAAACCAACTACGCGCTGCGCGAGACCGATTTCTATACCAGCCATGAGGCGCTGCTGCTCGGCTACGAGGAGGCGCTGACGCGTGTCGATTCGACCTCCGGCGACTGGTACGCTACCTCGGGCCATATGATCTGGATCGGCGACCGCACCCGCCAGCCGGACCATGCGCATGTCGAATATTGCCGCGGCATCAAGAACCCGCTCGGCCTGAAATGCGGTCCGTCGCTGACGCCGGACGGCTTGCTGGAGCTGATCGACTTGCTCAACCCCGAAAATGAACCCGGCCGGCTGACGCTGATTGCACGTTTCGGCTCCGACAAGGTCGCCGACCATCTGCCGAAGCTGGTTCGCGCGGTGCAGAAGGAAGGCCGCTCCGTGGTGTGGTCGTCGGACCCGATGCACGGCAACACGATCGAGGCC
>NZ_RZPL01000075.1:0-12356 GCF_004022805.1 Mesorhizobium sp. M7A.F.Ca.CA.002.04.1.1
TCGCAGAATTTCTGGGCGACGAGCGTTCCCTCGCGCGGGTCGGCCTTGTCGTCCTGCTGGTCATAGGCAATGGTGACGCCATTGACGCCGCCATCGGCGTTCAGCCTGTCGACGTAGAGCTTGAAGCCATTGTGCCAGGTGCTGCCGAAATAGGCCTGCGCGCCCGAGAGCGGCGCGGACATTCCGACGGTAATCTGCTCGGCCATGGCCGGCGCTGCAAAAAGCGAGGCGCCGAGAAGAAGTGTGGCGATAGATTTTTTCATCATGGTTCCCCTTAGCTGCTGACTACGACAGGGGAGGCCGTTGCGGTCTTCTTCCCCGTGTAAGCCCATCGAAGCAGACAAAGGGATCGTCGTCAAGAAAGTGTCGACACTATTGCGTTCAATTTTGTGCTCAGATATCGATTATGCGTCGCGAGCCCTTCGGCGACGCTTCAGCTCGGCGCCATTGTCGGGCGCGAAAACCTTGAGCAAGGCGTCCTTGAGCGCTTGCTGCGTGGCGGAGACGGTCATTTCGATATGTTCGCGCAACAGTTTCGCGCCGTTCTCGGCATCGCGCTTGACGGCAGCCTCGACGATGGCCGAATGGGAGGTGATCTGCGCCTTGTCATGCGAAGGATGTTCGATCTGGATGCGGCGGATGAAGCGGATGCGTGCATTGATGGAGCTGAGCTGGCCGACAAGTTCCGGATTTCCGGAGAGTTCGGCGATGAGCAGATGGAAGCCTTCGTCCTCGGCCAGGATGACATCCGGCGGCTGGTCCGGGTAGGCGTCGACGATCGCTTCCCAGTAGCTCCGCAGCCGGTCGATTTCGCTGTCGTCGGCGCGCTCGCACATCAGCTTGAAAGCAGCGCACTCGATGATCGAGCGGAACTCGTAGAGATCGAGCAGGCCCTCGGTGCTGAGGCTTCTGACGAAAAAGCCTCGATTGGGCGTGAGCGAAACGAAACCCTCGGAGGCGAGCCGGTTCAGCGCCTCGCGGATCGGTGTGCGCGAAAGGCCAAGGCCGCGCGAAAGCTGGACCTCGTTGATGCGCTCTCCGGGCTTCAGCTTGAATTCGACCAGGAGCTTGCGGATGGTGTTGTAGGCGCGTTCGCTGCTATCGGCAGCGCGGCGCGTCTCCGCTTCAGCGGCAAGGGACGGGTCGCTATCGGCACTGGTCTCGGCTCGTTCGGTCACGTCGGTTCTCATCTGATTTGTATGCAGGCTGTGTCGACACTTTGTAGAGCCGCCTTTCTTTCCCAACTTCGTGTGAATGGCAAGCAGCAGGTTCAAATCCGGGGGACAACAATGATTGTAGGCATTCTTGGGGTCGGGCATCTGGCGACGTCCATGCTGGCTGGGTTCTTGCGTTCCGGGCTTGATCCCGCGGCGATCGTGCTGTCGCCGCGGGGCAAGGCGGCGGCGCTCTCCGCCCGGCACGGTTTTCGGCTGGCAATCGACAATCGCGATCTCGTCGAACAGTCCGATGTCGTCATTGTTGCGGTGCGGCCCGTGCATGCGCCGGATGCGGTCGCTGGCCTGCCGTGGCGCACGGACCAAACAATGGTTTCGGTTTGCGCCGGCGTAGCGCTATCGCGGTTTGCTGTCGCGCCTGCGCGCGCGGTGCGCGCCATGCCGTTCACGGCTTCCGAAATCTGTGCCAGTCCGACGATCTATTTCCCCGACCTTGAGCAGGCGCGGGCGGTCCTCGACTGGCTTGGCCCCTCGATCGCTCTGGCCAGCGAAACGGACTTCGAGTTGGCGACGGTCAATGCCGCCATCTATGGCTGGGTGCAGGATCTGATCCGCAGGACGACTGAATGGTCGAGCGCGCGAGGTCTCGATCCGGCAATTGGCCGCCGGCTGACGGCGATGACGTTCGTGGCCGCCGGGCGGCTGATTGAGGAGAAAGACCAGCCGATGCATCAGATGCTCGAGGAGCTGGTGACACCGGGCGGCATCACCGAGCGGGGTCTGCAGGTGCTTTCGGCGCGCGGAGTGCCTGCGGCCTGGGAGGAGGCCTGCACGGCCGTGCTCGACAAATTGACCGAGCCGGACTGAGGCGCGGCGTCGCTGACGCCACGCATGCTCATCGTTGCGGCGCGGGCGGATAGGTATGGCCGCCGGGCGCCTGTTCGCTCGGCGCGACGGTCAGTTCGCTGATGTCGACATGATCCGGCATCCGCAGCGCGGTAGCAAGCACGGCGGCAATGTCGGCCGGGCCGAGCGGCCGCTGTTGCGAGTACATGCGCTTGCGCAAGCCCTCGCGGTCGCCGTCGAAGGCCTTCAGATAGAAATCCGTTTCCACACGGCCCGGGGCGATCTCGGTCAGCCGCACGCCGGTGCCCGCGAGATCATAGCGCAGGATGCGACCGGCCTGGGAAAGGCCGGCCTTGGCCGCACCGTAGGTCGTCGTGCCGGGAAAAACGCCGCTGGCTGCCGTGCTGGTCAGGTTGAAGATGTGGCCACGCTTGCGCGCGATCATGCCCGGCAGCAACATGCGGATGAGCTGCAAGGGTGCGGTGAGGTTCAGCGCCACCACCTCGGCTGTTTCCTCCGCGCTCTGTTCGTGCAGGGGGCGCACGGTCGCCAAACCGCCGGCATTGTTGACCAGGACATCGATTTCCGCCGCACCGAGCGCAGAAGCGATCGCCTCGTTGTCGCGCACATCGGCGACAAGCGGTTTCACGCGTGGCCCGAGCCTCTCCTGCAGGACCTGTAGCGCGCCACGGCTGCGCGCCAGCGCATGGACGGTCAATCCTTCCGCGATCAGGCTCTCGACGATCGCTGCGCCGATGCCTTTCGAGGCGCCGGTGACGAGGGCGGTGCGATAGGTCATGGCCATTCTCCGTGACGATTAGAGTGCACCGTGTGCGGCCACTGTTTTCAAAATGCCGACCAGGCCAGGCTCGCGCGCGGCCTTCAGATCCTCGTGGCTGCGCCCGCCTACCGCCGCATTTGTCGAAGCTGTGATCGAGCGGATGGTCTCGCTGTCAAGCTTTGCGTCGAGCAGCGTGTCCCAGATCGCCTGATAGGTCGGGCCATATTTGCGCAGGAAGTCCTCGATGCCATCGGCGTTGAGGCTGTTGGAGATGAACGAACCTTGCAGGGTCCATTTCGCGCCCGGCCCATACATGAAGGCACGATCCACGTCCTCGACCGAGGCGACGCCGTCTCGCACCAGAGCGATCGCCTCGCGCCACATGGCGCCCATCAGGCGCAAGGCGATATGGCCGGTCACCTCCCGGTTGAGCGTTACCGGCTTCTTGCCGATGGCTTCATAGATGGCGCGTGCGCGGGCGATCGCTTGTGGATCCGATGTCTTGCCGCCGACGATCTCGACCAGCGGCATCAGATGCGCTGGATTGAAGGGATGGCCGAGCACGACGCGGCCGGGCAGGCGGCACTCGCCCTGCATGTCGGACACCAGCAGGGCCGAGGAGGAGGAGGCGATGACGATCTCGTCACCGACATGATCTTCGATCTCGGCGAGCAGCCGGCGCTTGAGGGCCAGGTCTTCCGGACCGTTCTCCTGCACGAAATCGACGCCTTGGAGCGTCTCGGCGAGCGTCGGAAAAAGATGGATCTCGCCGGGCGAGGGCGAGGATCCCTTCAACGCGTCTAGGTCGGCCATGAGTGCAGGCAGCACCTCGTTGAAAGCCGCTTCGCGCCGCTCTGTCGGGTCGAACACGCGCACCGCGTGGCCGGCATGGGCAAAGCAAGCCGTCCAGCGCTGCCCGATGACGCCGAAACCGACAATGCCGATGGTCAGTTTTTCCATCATCCGGCCCTCCTGCCGTCAAGCGCAGCGCGGAAGGCCTCGTTGAGGTCGTTCCACGGGATGAGAAGATCGATCCAAGCGCCAACCCGCCCGGTAGCCAGGATCGCCTCGTCCATCAGCGCACCGAGCGGATAGTTGCCGTCCATCGCCGCCTTGAGCCGGAAAAGCAGGGCAGGCGTTTCCTCCATGTGGCAGAAATCGCGTAGCCGGGTCGCGGTCTTGTCGAGCGCGATTGCTGCCGCCTGGCGCAGCACCAATTCGTCCTTCCGGCCGCGCTCGGCGCGGATCCACCAGAGGAATTCGTGCAGCACCCGCGCTTCTGATTCCGCGGTGAAGACAGGCCCTGCCGGGTGCATGATGGCGCGTGACGCGGTGACCCGGCTGATGTCGGCGGGACAGAACACCCACAGCGCCTTGCGAGCGGCAATGATATCCTGTGGCAGCGACGATGGCGGCGAAGGCTCGGACACGCCGCCATCCGACCGGACAAGCGTGCCTTCCAGGATGCGGCGGCCCTGGTCCTGTTTCAGTGTCGCGGCAAGTTCGGCAATGCCTTCCACCGGCGCGTCGAGATGGCCGAGAACGGTGATCTCGGCATTCTCCGCCTGAAGCGGCGCGAAGGTGATTTCGAGGAACTGCCGCACCGGCCAGTAGATGAATGCGCCGGCGGTCGCGGAAAGCACATGCGTAGCACCCTCGATATCCTCGACGAAGGGAGCATGCCAATAGATATGGCTGCCGGCGATCTTCGGCGTGTGCAGCTGCAGACGCATCGGCAAGGCCGAAAGCAGCGCGCGGCGCGTGCGCTCGGCATCGCCAGTCAGGCGCAGCGGCCAGCTGCGCCCCTCGGTCGAGAAAGTCAGGTCCATCTTATTTTCCCGGATTGAAGAACGAGACGGGTTTGAGGATCTGGTTGCGCATGTCGAGCAGATAGTCGGTCTCGATCACCTTGCGCCGGTAGGCCTGCCATTCCGGGTCTGCCTCCATGCGGTCGCGCCGCTCCTCCCGGTCGGCAAGGCTTTCATATCTCCACAGATGCACGGTGCGCGAGAGGTCGCCGATATGCGTCTGGAAGAAGCCGAAGGGCTCGCCCAGATAATGCCGCTGCATCGGCAGGCCGACGTCCTCGTAGAGTTTGAGGAAATGCGACAGCTTGTTGGGGCGGGCGGTGTAGGTGCGATGGTCGAAGATCATATCGGCACTCCTTCTGACATTCTGTCGTGGCGCCCTTGACGCGGGCGTGATGGTCTTGCCGGCTCAGCCGGCACTTCGCACCGTATCGGCGATGAGCCGGGCGGTGAGCGCCGGTGCCTCGATCTGCGGTACATGGCCAACGCCATCGAGAAGATGAACGGCAGTGAAGCCCGGCGCGCGGGCCGCATGGGCGACCGGGATGACGCGATCGAGCCTGCCCCAGATGAGCCGCGTCGGGACGGCGAGTTCGCCAAGCGCGCCCGCGAGATCGAAACCCTGCGTGCCGTCCGGGAACAGGCTTTCGGCCATCGCAGTGAGCGCGTCGCGATTGCCGGTCTTTTCCAGCTGTCTGAGTGCGGCCTGCGCATAACCGACCGGCAGGGCCGAGGGGTCGCCGACCATGACCGCCAGCCATCGCTCAAGCGCCGGGACGGTTGTTGCGCGGGCGAGCCCGGCAAGGAAGCCCGCATTGATCTCGGGGCCGAGCCCGCCAGGGGCAAGGAGTGTGACAGAGCGTACCGTAAAACGGCCCAGTCGTGCGAGCGCCAGAGCCGCCGCGCCGCCGAGCGAATGGCCGACGAGATGGGCATTGCCGACGCCCATCCCCTCCAGCCGGTCGGAGAGGAGGAAGGCGATCTCCTCGATGATGCTTGCAGGTCTTGCCGCTTCCGTACCATGGCCGGGCAAGTCGAGGCTGATCGTCTCGATCCCCGGCCCGAGCAACGGGACAACCTGCCGCCACACGGAGCGATCCGCCCCGAAGCCGTGGATGAGGACCACCGGCACCGTCTGCCGGGCCGGCGCGGCGACAGGCGATGCCTGGACTGCGGCTGGCGCCCGCTGGCCTGCACCGTCCTGTTCGTTCGTGCGAGCGGCAAGGGTGGCATCGATGTCGCGCTTCTTGATCCGTCCGCGCGGCCCGCTTCCCGAAATGGCGGCAAGGTCGAGCCCGGCCGCGGCGGCAAGGCGCCGGGCAAGCGGGCTGGCGATCGGGCGGCTGCCAGGCTGCCGGATGGAGGAAGAGGCTTCGTCAGCCACAAGCTCGCGCGGATTGGCTGCCGCGGCGGCTGCTGTCGCCGGCCCGACCGAGGCTGGCTGGCCAGCCATCGGCTTCGCGTCCGCGATCGTGCCGAGCACGGCGCCCACCGGCGCTTCCTGTCCCTCGGCGAAGAAGATTTCGGCCAGCCAGCCGTCGCGGTCGGCTTCGATTTCGGTCGCGGCCTTGGCCGTCTCGACGGTGACGACCAGATCGCCGGCCTTGACCGGATCGCCTGGCTTCACCGCCCAGGCGATCACCAGCACGGCTTCCATGTATTCGCCGCCGGCGCTGTCGATGCTGATCGGATGGGTCGCCATCGCCGCCGCCTCCGTCACTTCAGCGTCTTCAGCGCGGCGGTGCGGATCTTCTCGGCACTTGGCAGCATCGCCGTTTCCAGCGGCTCGGAATAGGGGATCGGCATGTCCGGCAGCGTGACGCGCGCGACCGGCGCGTCCAGCTCGTCGAAGGCGTGATCCATGATCGTTGCCGAAAGCTCGGCGGCGTAGCCGCAAAAGCGCCAGCCCTCGTTGACCACCACGGCATGGTGCGTTTTCGCGATCGAGGCGACGATGGCGTTGACATCCAGCGGGCGCAGCGACCGGAGATCGACGATCTCGGCCGAAACACCGTCGGCTGCGAGAAGATCCGCGGCTTTCAGTGCCTCGACCACCATCTTGGAGGTGGCGAATATCGAGATATCGTTGCCTTCGCGCAGGGTTGCCGCCTTGCCGAGCGGCACGGTCACATCGCCTTCCGGCACCTCGCCGCGGGTGTTGTAGAGCAGCTTGTGCTCGAGGAAGACCACCGGCTGGTCGTCGCGGATCGCGGCCTTCAGCATGCCCTTGGCGTCGGCGGGCGTCGAAGGAGCAACGACCTTGATGCCGGGTATGTGGGCAAGCATGGAATCGAGCGACTTGGAGTGCTGCGCGCCGGCGCCGGCGCCGCCGCCGCCCTGCGTACGCAGCACGAACGGCATCTTGACCTGGCCGTTCCAGATGTAATTGTAGATCGATGCCTGGTTGACCAGCGCATCGAGCGTCAGCGGCACGAAATCCGCATACATGATTTCCAGCACCGGCCGCGTGCCGGTCATCGCGGCGGTCACGGCCATGGCGGTCAGCGCCTGTTCGGAGATCGGCGTGTCGCGCACCCGCGTTTCGCCGAATTCCTCCATCAGCCCTTTCGTCACCTTGAAGACGCCGCCATAGCGTCCGATGTCCTCGCCGAAGACGAAGACGGAGGGGTCGGCCTGCATCTCTTCGCGCAGTGCCGCATTGAGCGCTTCGGCATACCGCATCATGGCCATGTCAGTGTGCCTCGCTGTAGGGGTTGCAGGCTTCGTCGAGCGAGAATTCGGGCATCGGGTCGGAGAGGGCCGCCGCGAATGCCTCGTCGACCTCAGCTCTGGCCGCCACCTCGATTGCCGCGAGTTTCGCCTCGCCGACGTCGCCCAAAAGCGCCTTGCGCGAGACGAGCAACGGGTCACGTTCCTTCCAGGCCGCAATATCCTCCGGCTTCTGGTAACCGCCCATGTCGGAGGTGGAGAAACCTTCGACGCGGTAGGTCTTACATTCGACCATGCCTGGGCCTTCGCCGCGCCTGGCGCGCTCGACCATGGCCGACACGGCACGGTAGACAGCCACCGCGTCATTGCCGTCGACGATCTCGGCCGGCATCGCGTAGCCGGCGGCGCGGATCGACAGGTCCTCGACCGGCGACTGGACCTCGGAGGGAACGGTCAGGCCGAACTGGTTGTGTTCGAGCACGAAGACGACCGGCAATTTCCACAGCCCCGCCATGTTCATGGCTTCGTGGCAGATGCCGGTTTGCGCGGCGCCGTCGCCAAAGACGCACATGGCGACATTGCCGGTGCCGAGGATCTGCATCGACAGCGCCATGCCGGTGGCGGCTGGAATGCCCGCGCCGACAATGGCATTGCCGCCGATCACGCCCTTTTCGGCATCGGCCACCAGCATGTGGCCGGCGCGCCCGCCGCAGGCACCGGTGGCCCGCCCGAAGATCTCGGCCACCACCGGGTGCACGGCCATGCCCTTGCCGATATAGACCGCGTGGCCACGATGGGTGGTGGCGACCTTGTCGCCGGCCTCCAGCACGGCGGTCGCGGCGACGCCGACGGCTTCCTGGCCATCGCAGCGATGGATCGGACCGCGCGTGCGTCCTTCCTTGTGAAGCGCCCCAAGGCCCTCTTCGAGATGCCGCACCAGCAGCATCCGGCGATAGATTTCCAGATGTTGTTCGACGGAAGGAGTGTTTTTCACCGATATCCCCGAGTTCGTGCCGAAATTAAATACAAAAGTGTCGACACTTTGCAAGCGCTTCTGCAAGATAGGGCAAAACAAGTTTGTGAAAAGGGGATCGATCATGCGTTTGGAGGGCAAGGCGGCCATCGTCACCGGAGCCGGCGCCGGTATCGGCGCGGCCGTCACGGAACTGTTTGCGAAGGAGGGCGCGCGCGTTCTGGTCGTCGATCGCGACGGCGCGCGGGCCGGCGAGGTGGCCGGCAGGACCGGAGCGCTGGCCTGGGAGGCGGACGTCTCGGACGAAGTCTCCGTGGCGACGATGGTGCGCCGCGCGCAAGAGGCCTTCGGCCGGGTGGACATTCTGGTCAACAATGCCGGTTACGGCATACGCGGTTCGGTTGTCACCACCGCGGCGGCGGATTGGGACGCGCTCATGGCCGTGAACCTCAAGGGCGTCTTTCTCTGCTCCAAATATGTCATTCCCGTCATGGCCGCGGGCGGCGGCGGGGTGATCGTGAACACCGCTTCCAACGTGGCCCATGTCGGACTTGCCGATCGGGCGGCCTATGTCGCCTCCAAGGGCGGCGTCGCGGCGCTGACGCGTGCCATGGCGCTTGACCATGTTGCGGACAAGATCCGCGTCAACGCCGTGGCACCGGGTGTGACCTGGTCGAGCTATTTCGAAACCATGCTGGAAACCCATCCCGATCCTCAGGGGTTTGTCGCGGCATTGAACGCGCGCTCACCGATGAATCGCGTCGCGCAGCCGGTTGAAATCGCAAATGCAATCCTGTGGCTCGCCAGTGACGAATCCTCTTTCGCCACCGGCTCGATCCTGACGGTCGACGGCGGCATGACCGCCTGGTAAGGCACGCCCCTGTCGTTGCGTAAGACGAAGCCTGCCCGTTTCAGGCAACGGGCCGGATGGAACGCAGGGCACGCAGCATCTCGTCGAGGTCGGCGCAGGGCAGGCAGCCTAGGTCTGCTATATCCTTGGTCACGTCGACCGGCAGGCCCGAATTGGACTCCTTGGGCACTTCGTTCAATCGTCCGCCGATGAGCACCGGCAAGGCAAGTCCGCGTGCCGCCATCGCTGCTTTCACCGCCTGTGCATAACGCAGCGCCACGCCATTGTAA
Organism: Mesorhizobium sp. M7A.F.Ca.CA.002.04.1.1; assembly: GCF_004022805.1. Classification (NCBI taxonomy): domain Bacteria; kingdom Pseudomonadati; phylum Pseudomonadota; class Alphaproteobacteria; order Hyphomicrobiales; family Phyllobacteriaceae; genus Mesorhizobium; species Mesorhizobium sp. M7A.F.Ca.CA.002.04.1.1. The sequence continues at coordinate 9,394 of NZ_RZPL01000075.1, forward strand.
GTGCTGACGGCGATCGCATCGGCCCCGGTTTCGGCGGCGCGGGCGACGAGTGTTTCCGGGTCGACGGCCACACCGGCATCGGCGATGACGATGCCCAGGCCTTCAAGCGCCTGTTCGACGAGATATTTTCCGTGCTCATGCACGTCGGTCGTGCCGATGCAGACGGTCAGGGGTCTAGGGCTTTCCAGCGGCTTTTGCGTCGCGACCCAGGCGACGGCCTTGTGGTTGAGCTCGCGCGCCCATTCGGCATGGATCAGCGGCGTGCGTCCGCGGATGCCGTCCGCGCCCGGGCCGAACAGCGCCTCCATGCGCTTCGGCCCCATGCGGCGGATGGCGAACATCAGCGCGGCCGGGTCTTCGGTATCCACCCCGCGCTCGGCCAGCCCTTTCATGACGGCACCGGCAAAGCGACGCCCGCCTTCGACCAGCACATCGGCCATCGCCTCCACCCTGGCCCAGTCGAAGACGGGGTCGTAGAAGGGGGCGTGCAGCGTGAGCCGGTGCGCGAAGGTTTGTGCGTCGATGATCTCGTCGACATCGGGAATGCGCTGGTTCTCGGTTACCGGTACCGGATTGATCGCATGGCCGGAGGGCCATCGCCCGACAGCCAGTATGTCGGCCAGGAGATAACTCGCCAGGGTTGCGTAATTGCCTGCCGGGGTCGACTGGTAGGAAACGGTGTTGCCGAAGATCATGGTGCCCGGCGTATCGCTGACCCGCACCAGCGCGGCATGGAAGGCAGCGCGCGACAGTGGATCGCTGAAGTGGTGGCCGTAGCAATGGCCGAGCCGCGCGCCGATCAGATCCTCGACGATGTGCTTTTCGACCAGCACCATGCCGAGCGCGCAGGCCATGTCGATGAACAGCCCGGCGAAGCCGTCGTCGAGATTGGAATGGACAAGGATTTCGGCATCCTGCGCGGCAATCAGGCCGAGGGCGGTGACGGTCGCTTCGGTGGTCGCGACATCATCGTCCCAGTAGGGCAGCCGGAAGGTGAAATACTGCCCCAGATTGCCGATGGCCGTTGCACCGGCGGCGATGGCGGCGCGGGTGTTTTCCACCGCGCCCGGCAGGCCGAGCATGAAGTCGCCGAAATGCGCGGCAGCGGGCGCGGCGTTGGTGATGCGGGCGAAATCCTCGGGGCCGGTGAGCACGATGCCGGTGCCGCGCGCGGCCTTTGCACGCATGGCTTGGGGATAACCCATCGACCAGTCGAGGGTGATGCCGAAACGGTCGACCGTTACCCCTGCCTTGCGGCATTGCTCATGCACCTCGCCGATCGCGGCCACGGTGCGGTCGACGCTTCTGAAGCCGATATGGGCGTGCTGCATGACTCGCTTTTCGGCCGCTGCCTTGCGCTTCCATGCGGCTTCGGACGGCATCCCAGTCTCGGTCAGGAAGCGGCAGCTGCCGAGGCGCCAGTCGCGCGCCATGACGCGTCCTTCGGCGAGGAGCTCGGCGCCAGGCTTGAGGCGCGGGTCGAGGAGGGCGGGGCTGAGGTCAGCGATCATGATGCTTTGCGATCAAGGTGAGCTTCGACAATGAAACGGCGAATGATGGCGGCAAGACCTTCGGGGTCGGCGAGGGGGTGAAAATGCGCACCGGGAACTGAAACAAACCGGGCATCCGGTATTGCCGCAGCGATCGCCTCCGAAAGGGCTGGCGGTGTCAGGATATCGCCGGTGGCCGCAATCACTTGAACCGGGGTGTCGATGCGCGGCAGATCGGCAAGGCGATCATGGTCGAGCAGCATGCGCACGCGCGCAGCACTGACTGTCAGCGGCGCCAGGGTGTCAGGGGCGGCGGCGACGGCTGCGTCGAGTTCCCCGGCATGCGTTTCGAGGTAGGACGGTTCGTGGCAGAGCACATGGCCGAGGCGCTGATAGGTCTCGGCCAAGCCGGCCTCCAGCAGTTCGGCGCGAGCGCTGAAGAGCGTGCGGAAACGGCTGTCGGCTCGCGCCCAGGAACTGCTGATCGTATAGCTCAGGCCAAGTTCCGAATGATCGAGCGCCAGCACCTGCGCGATGGCGCCACCAGTGGAATGCCCGACAATATGGGCGGGACCGCCCGTCTGCGCCAGCAGGCCGGCAATGTCGCTGGCGATCAGGGGAATGGAATAGGGGCTTTCGGGGCGATCGCTGCGACCGGCGCCGCGATGGTCGGTGACGATGACGCGATGGTCGGCCTCGAGCAGGCGTACCACACCAGTCCAGAACCTTCCATCACCGCCGAGCCCGGAGATGAGGATGAGGCGTGGGCCGGCGCTGCCTGATGTCTCGTAGTGGATGCGGCAGCCATCGGCGGCGGTGAAGAAGGGCATCAGCTGAGGCCCTCCCTGTCGAGCAACTCGCCAAGCGCCGCGACGAGACTGAGCGCCGTGAGCATCGAGGTTTTCGGATTGTTGGGCGAGGGTGCGTTGACGAGGCGGAAGGAGGCGGTGCCGGCGGTGCTCTCGACCTCGATTTCATGCATGTTGCCGGCAGCTTTCGGATCGGCAACCACGCGCACTGTGACTTTGTCGATACCTGCAGCGAGCGCCACGGCGAAGGCGGCGTTGAGGTTTTTCGGATAGAGCTTTGCCGCTTGCGCCGGCGTGCCTTCGAAGAGGGATACCGCGTCGTGCTCGGCCGACAGGCCAAGAGTGGCAAGCTCGACTTCCCAAGCTGTCGGCGGCTTGCGCGAGGTGTAGCGCACCCGCGCCTCAGGAAGTGCGGCTATCGCCCTGAGATAGTCGAGACCGCCCAACGCGCCTGACGGCAGGACCAAGCGCGCGCCGCTATTGCGCGAAGCATCGGTCAGCCTCGCGGCAAGGATCGGATCGGCGAATGCACCGATCGAAGCGATGATGGTCGGGATGCCGGCTTCGAGAAGCGCGGGCACATAAGCGGCCACCGCCTCCTGGCTTGCCGCCTCCACCACCGCCCGGGGGCGCGGACCGATCAGCGCGTCAAGCTGCGTGACAG
>NZ_RZPL01000760.1:0-2599 GCF_004022805.1 Mesorhizobium sp. M7A.F.Ca.CA.002.04.1.1
GTCCGGCGCCTGCTTGTCGAGCGACTGGCGGTAGTGGATGCAGCCGCGCATGAATTTTGGCCAGGGCGGCACGGCGATCGATGGTTCGGTTTTTTCCGGCAGCAGGTCCCACAGATCGGGGTGATGCCAGCACAATTCATGGCCGGTGGAATCGCGGTGCTGGCGAATGCCGGCGCGCAGTTTTTTCACTTCCGCGATCAGCGCATCGCGGTCAAAGGCTTGCAGATCATCGTCCATCGCTCGTCTCCGCTCGGAAAAGCAGGCTTGCGTCGCCATAGGAATAGAATCTGTAACGGTTCTCGATCGCATGGGCATAGGCCGCGCGCATCGTGTCGAGGCCGCTGAAGGCCGAAACCAGCATGAACAGAGTCGAGCGCGGCAGATGGAAATTGGTCATCAGCATGTCGGCGGTGCGAAAACAGTAGCCGGGCGTGATGAAGATATCGGTCGGGCCGGACCACGCAGCCAGAGTACCGTCCTCACGCGCCGCACTCTCCAGCAGACGCAGCGAGGTCGTGCCGACAGCAACGATGCGCCCGCCCCTTGCTCTTGCGGCATTCAGGGCGTCCGCAGTGGCTTCGCTGACCGACCCGGTCTCGGCATGCATCTTGTGGTCGGCGGTGTCGTCCGCCTTGACCGGCAGGAACGTACCGGCGCCGACATGCAAGGTGACGAAGCGGCGTTCGACGCCTTTGGCGTCAAGCGCTGCAAAAAGCTCCGGCGTGAAATGCAGGCCCGCTGTCGGAGCCGCGACGGCGCCTTCCTCGCTTGCATAGATGGTCTGGTAATCGGCCCGGTCGCGTTCGTCGTCGTCGCGTTTCGAGGCGATATAGGGCGGCAGCGGAATATGGCCTACCGCGTGCAGCGCCTCGTCGAGGAACGGCCCCGACAGGTCGAAGCCAAGCAGCGCCTCGCCGCCCTCGCCTTTCTCGATCACCGTGGCGTCGAGCTGACCGAGGAAACAGGAATTGCCGTCATGGCCGAAATGGATGCGGTCGCCGGCGGCAATGCGCTTGCCCGGCCTCATGAAGGCCAGCCAGCGGTCCGGCGCCATGCGCATATGCAGCGTGGCTTCGACCTGCGCCGTCGCCTCGCCCCGCCGCCTTATGCCTTTGAGCTGCGCCGGAATGACTTTGGTGTCGTTGAACACCAGCACGTCGCCGGCCCTGAGCAAGGACGGCAGGTCGCCAACCGTCCGGTCCTCGAGCCCTTCGCCGGGCTTGACCAGAAGCATCTTGGCGCTGTCACGCGGCTGCGCCGGGCGGAGCGCGATGCGCTCCTCCGGCAAGTCGAAGTCAAAGACATCGACGCGCATCAGTAGAGCCGGACGAGCAGCGCTCCGGCCAAGAGCAGCACCGCGCCGGCAACGCGGCCGAGCGAGATTTCACGCACCGCGACGCCGAGGAAGCCGACGCGGTCGATGAGCATGCCGGCCAGCAACTGGCCGGCGACCAGAAACGCCATCAGCGCGGCAGCACCTATGCGTGGCGTCAGGATCGTCGACAGCGTGACATAGAAACCGCCGAGCATGCCGCCGGCCACGAACAGCCAGGGCGCCGGCGCTTTCCAGTCGAGCGAGATGCCTTGCAGCTTCACCACCGTAACGGAGATAATGCCGAGCACGATCGCGCCCGACAGGAACGAAAACGCAGCCGCCGCGACTGGGAGACCCAGGCCGCGCGCCAGCTGCGAATTGATCGGCGCCTGAATGGCAATGAAGGCGCCGGATAGGATGCCGAGAAGCGACCAGACGACGCCCATCATTGTCGTTTGCCCTTACTTGACGTCGGCCGCGACCTTCAGCGACACGATCTTGTCGGGATCCTGCACCGGCTCGCCGCGCTTGATCTTGTCGACATTGTCCATGCCTTCGATGACCTGGCCCCAGACCGTGTACTGGCGGTTGAGGAAGGCGGCATCGTCGAAGCAGATGAAGAACTGCGAATTGGCCGAGTTCGGGTTCTGCGAACGGGCCATCGAGCAGGTGCCGCGGCCATGGTTGGCGTTGGAAAATTCGGCCTTCAGGTCCGGCTTCTCAGAGCCGCCCATGCCCGCGCGGGACGGCGCGAAGGAAGGCTTGCTCGAATTGCCGAACTTGACGTCGCCGGTCTGGGCCATGAAGCCTTCGATGACGCGGTGGAAGACCACGCCGTCATAGGCGCCTTCCCTAGCCAGTTCCTTGATGCGGGAGACGTGGCCCGGCGCCAGGTCGGGGAAAAGTTCGATGACGACCGTGCCCTTGGTCGTTTCCATGATGAGCGCGTTCTCGCGGTCCTTGATTTCGGCCATGTCAGATATCCTTTTGAGAAAACAGAGTTATTTGACAATTTTACTTGTCTGCGGCGATGCGCACCTTGATCATCCGGTCGGGGTCGGAGACCGTGCCGTTATCCGCCTGGTCGCCCTTCTTGATGTGATCCACCAGTTCCATGCCGCTGACGACATTGCCGACGATGGTGTACTGGCCGTCGAGCGGCGGTGCCGGAGCGAACATGATGAAGAACTGCGAATTGGCCGAATTGGGGTCCTGCGAGCGGGCCATGCCGACCACGCCGCGCTTGTAATGTTCGGTCTGCGAGAATTCGGCCGGCAGGTCGGG
>NZ_RZPL01000761.1:0-2598 GCF_004022805.1 Mesorhizobium sp. M7A.F.Ca.CA.002.04.1.1
TGGTCTAGCCCTGCACTACTCCTTCGCGCGAAAAACTTCCGGCACGACGAACACTTCGTCGGCCCGGCCATAGCCTCCGTCGGCGACCTCCTCGACCAGCACCATCGTGTAGGGGCGCACGCCCTCACCGAAAAAGTCCACGAACATCGCGGTCGTTCGATGGATGAGGTCTTCCTTCTGCGCTTTGGAGAGGGCCGCTTGCGGTAGCTTGATGTTGGCGAATGGCATGATGTTTCCTTAGCTTTTCGAGTGTGGAAGTCAGGCAGTCAGGAGAGCCAAGCCGGCCTGGTTGCCGCCTCAGACCACGCCGCCATTGGCGCGGATGATTTGCCCGTTGACCCAGAAGCTGTCCGGACCGGCCAGGAACGAGACCAGCCCGGCAATGTCGTCGGGCTGGCCGAGCCGGCCGAGCGGGATCATCTTGCCGATGGCCTCGATCTGCGCCTCGCTCTTGCCGTCCGTGAACAGCGCGGTCTCGATCGGTCCGGGCGCCACCGCGTTGACGGTGACACGGCGCGCGCCAAGCTCCTTGGCCAGGATGTGGGTCATCGCCTCGACACCCGCCTTTGTGGCGGCGTAAACGCCGTAGCCCGACTGATAGAGACCGACGACGCTGCTGGAAAAATTGATCATGCGGCCGCCGTCGCGAAGCCGGCGCGCACCTTCCCGCATGCCGCGAAACACGCCGCCGAGATTGATCGCGATCTGGGTGTCGAACGAAGCATCGTCGGTCTGCGCGATCGGCGAAATCTTCATGATGCCGGCATTGTTGACGAGGATGTCGATGCCGCCGAACGCCTTCTCGCCGGCGTCGAACAGCACGGCGATGCCGTTCGGATTGGCGATATCGGCCTGCACGGCGATCGCCCTGCCGCCGCCGGTCTCGATCGCGCGGACCAGTTCTTCGGCCTCCGCACGGCCCCGTGCATAGTTGACGACAACGGCGACGCCGTCACGGGCGAGCCGCTGTGCGATGGCGGCGCCGATGCCTTTGGAGGCGCCGGTCACGATCGCGGTTCTGGTTTGATTTGTCATCGAAGTCTCTCCGCGTTGTTGGTGACACGGATATAGGCCAAGCCGAATTCCGGATAATCATCCACCCATTGACATCACTATTCGGAAACTGCGAACAAAGAGCATGGATCGGCTGGACACGATGCGGCTCTTTGTTCGCGTTCTGGAGCGGCGCAGCTTCACCGCTGCGGCGGCCGATCTCGGCCTGCCGCGCTCAACCGCGACGGAAGCCATCCGGCGGCTGGAGGAGCATCTCGGCGCGCGGCTGCTGGAACGAACGACGCGGCAGGTGAACGCCACCCAGGATGGTGAAGCCTACTATCGGCGCTGCCTGTCGATCCTGGCCGAGATCGAGGATGCCGAGGCCGCCTTCCGCAACGCCGAGCCTTTCGGCCTGCTGCGCATCGACGCCAGCACGCTGCTCACCCGCACATTCCTGTTGCCGCGCCTGCCGGAGTTTCTCGACCGCTATCCCCGCATCGACCTGCAGATCGGCCAGAGCGACCGGCTGGTCGATCTCGTGCGTGAAGGCGTGGACTGCGTGATCCGCGTCGGCGAGCCGCCCGACAGCGGCATGATCATGCGGCGGCTCGCGATGATCCGCGAGATCACCTGCGCCAGCCCCGCCTATCTCGAGCGCCACGGCACGCCCGCCTCCCCCGATGCGCTCGACGGTCACCAGGCGGTGGGCTTTGTCTCGTCGCGCACCGGAGAGACCCTTCCGTTCGAATTCACTGTCGCCGGCAATATCCGTGAGGTGCGGCTGCCCGGCCGCGTCGCCGCCAACAATTCCGATACCGCCGCCGACCTGGCGCGGCTTGGCCTCGGCCTCATCCAGGCGCCGCGCTATCGCTTCGACAAAGACCTGGCCGAAGGGACGCTGGTCGAAGTGCTGGCCGATTATCCGCCATCGCCGACGCCGCTGTCGGCGCTCTACCCGCAGAACAGACAGCTCTCGCCGCGCCTTCGCGTCTTCCTCGACTGGGCCTCACGCATCTTCGCCGAGGCAAACCTGTAGGCTGCAAAACGCGCCACTCGCGATCAACTCGGTTTTGCAAACCCGGCCAGGGACGCATAGCCGCGTACCACGCTCTTGCGTTCTTCGCGCGAAGCGACGGCGTCGATGTCATCAAACCCATGCGGCGCCCGGGCCTCGACCATGTCTATGACCGCTTCCGGCCCGCCTTGCCGATTGGCCAGCACGATGGCCGATGTGGCCGGCCGCCGCTCCCCGTCATACCGTGTTAGCGCGGCTTCGACGGTCGGTCCTGCGGCCAGATGCATCGCAAGGCAACCAGCGTCGAGTATTGCCTGGCTGGCTCCGTTCGACCCCACCGGGTACATGGGATGCGCCGCATCGCCGAGCAGCGTCACCCGCCCGAACGACCATCGTGGCAGCGGGTCGCGGTCGCAGTTCGGATATTCGTAGAAGCCATCCGTTGCCTGGATGATCGAGGCGGGGTCGACAAAATCAAGCTGAAACCGGTCACGCACGAAGGGCAGCACATCGTCGATCACGCCCGGGCGGCTCCAGTCGCCGGGACGCAGCGGTGATGTGCCGCTATCGCCGGTATTGGCCATCAC
>NZ_RZPL01000762.1:0-2593 GCF_004022805.1 Mesorhizobium sp. M7A.F.Ca.CA.002.04.1.1
ACACAAGATATTGAGGTGAACAAAACGGGAAAATTCCGCCATCGCTGATTCGTCGCCGATTCGTTCCGGCTTTGAGCTGAACGTTAACGACGACAGCCAGAATCCCCTGCCAATTGCTTAACGCAGATTAAGAAAGATCAACAATTTCATAACCTTGGTCGAGGCACGCCAAGCCATTGTGATCGTTTATCGGCAAAGGTTAATGGCAATGCCCTCTTAGCACGAAACGGGCCAGTTCAGCGATTCAGCATGTGGTGCGTCTCGTGGTCGCGAAATCCACATATAGCCGTGAACAAAAGCTGAACCTGCAGGAGTCACTGATTCGTCGCCGATTCGTTCCAGACTCGTTCTATCCGTTAATCCGCATTCTGATTGAGAGCTTGACGGAACCACCTTCTGGCTGCCGACGGAACATTCCGCTTTCGCTTCGCGCCCGAAATCCCTATGTGTCGCCTGTCATACGCGCCCATTTGAGGCACGCTCCCGACAACCAGAGGCCAGAAGCCTTATCTCCAGGTCCCGGAAGCCTTATTCTAGGTTGATGAACATCCAGCCCAAACACACTGAGCCGCTGATCCTGTCGGGCCGCGACGTGACCGCCGTGCTCGGGCCGACCAACACCGGCAAGACCCATCTCGCCATCGAGCGCATGGTGGCGCATGAGAGTGGAATCATCGGCCTGCCGCTCAGGCTTCTGGCGCGCGAGGTCTACGCCCGCGTCTGCGAAAAGGTCGGCGCCCACAAGGTTGCGCTGATTACCGGCGAGGAAAAGATCCAGCCACCGGGCGCCAAATATTCGGTCTGCACCGTCGAGGCCATGCCGCGCGAGACCGACGCCGCCTTCGTCGCCATCGACGAGGTGCAGCTCGCCGGCGACCTCGAGCGCGGCCACATCTTCACCGATCGCATCCTGCACCTGCGCGGCCGCCAGGAAACGCTGCTGCTGGGCGCCGCCACCATGCAAAGTATCCTGCAGCGCCTGCTGAGGGGTGTCTCGGTGGTGACGCGGCCGAGGCTGTCGCATCTTGCCTATGCCGGCTCCAAGAAGCTGACCCGCCTGCCGCGGCGCACGGCGATCGTCGCCTTTTCCGCCGACGAGGTCTACGCCATCGCCGAGTTGATCCGCCGCCAGCAGGGCGGTGCCGCCGTCGTGCTCGGCGCGCTCTCGCCGCGCACCCGCAACGCCCAGGTGGCGCTGTTCCAGTCCGGCGATGTCGACTACCTCATCGCCACCGATGCCATCGGCATGGGTCTCAACCTCGATCTCGACCACGTCGCCTTCGCCCAGAATCGCAAGTTCGACGGCTTCCAGTACCGCAATCTGACGGCGGCCGAGCTTGGCCAGATCGCCGGCCGCGCCGGCCGGCATCTGCGCGACGGCACGTTCGGTGTCACCGGCCAGGTCGACCCGCTGGACGAGGATCTGATCAAGAAGATCGAAGGCCACGACTTCGACCCGGTGAAGGTGCTGCAATGGCGCACCGCACATTTCGACTTTGCCAGCCTCGACGCGCTGAAGCGCTCGATCGAAACCAACGCCCCGGTCGAGGGACTGACACGGGCATTGCCTGCCGTCGATGCACAGGCGCTCGAGCATCTGTCGCGCGACGAGGACATCCGCGCACTCACCACCAATGCCAAGCGCGTGGCGCTGTTGTGGGAAGCCTGCGCGCTGCCCGACTACCGCAGGATCGCGCCGGCCCAGCATGCCGACCTCATTGCCTCGATCTACACGGACCTCGCACGCCACGGCCATGTCGACGAGAATTATATGGCCGAGCAGGTTCGCCGCGCCGACACAACAGAGGGCGACATTGATACGCTCTCGCATCGCATTGCCCAGATCCGCACCTGGACATTCGTGTCGAACCGGCCCGGCTGGCTGGCCGATCAGGCACACTGGCAGGAAAAGACGCGCGAAATCGAAGACAGATTGTCGGATGCGCTGCATGAGCGGTTGACGAAACGCTTCGTAGACCGCAGGACTTCCGTCCTCATGCGGCGCCTTAGAGAAAATACCATGCCTGAAGCCGAAATTAGTCCTACCGGAACCGTCCTTGTCGAAGGCCACCATGTCGGCGAGCTGCAAGGGTTCCGCTTCACCGCCGACCAGACCGCCGGCGGCGAAGACGCCAAGGCGGTGCGCACCGCTGCCCAGAAGGCGCTGGCCGCCGAGTTCGAGGCGCGCGCCGAACGCTTCGGCGCCTCGGCCAATGGCGATATCGCGCTCGGGTCGGATGGCACGCTGCGCTGGATCGGTGCGCCGATCGGCACGCTTGTATCAGGCGAAGACGCGCTGAAGCCGCGGCTGGTGCTGCTGGCCGACGAACAGCTGACCGGCCCGGCGCGCGACAAGGTCGCCGCGCGTGCCGAGCGTTTCGTCAATTTCCAGATCGAGTCGCTGCTGAAGCCGCTGGTCGACTTGAAAAACGCCGACCAGATTTCCGGCATCGGCCGTGGCATCGCCTTCCAGCTGGTCGAGAATTTCGGCCTCATCAACCGCCGCGACATCGCCGAGGAGATGAAGTCGCTCGACCAGGAAGGCCGCGCAGCCCTTCGCCGGCTTGGCGTGCGCTTCGGCGCCTACCATGTC
>NZ_RZPL01000763.1:0-2589 GCF_004022805.1 Mesorhizobium sp. M7A.F.Ca.CA.002.04.1.1
ACATAGACGTGACAGGTGGCACAGGCGCAGGCACCGCCGCATTCGGCTTCGATCCCGGGCACGGCGTTGCGGATCGCGTTCTCCATGACCGTAGAGCCGTTCTCGGCGTCCATGTCGAAATGCGTGCCGTCATGGGCAATGAAAGTCAGCTTGGTCATTTGTCACCTGAAGGGAGTTGCAGCCGAGATAATCACTCCGGCTGACAAGTCAACTGCCGCATGAAAGCGCCGCCCGATGACGTTTTTCCGCAAATCGGATTCGGCGCGGATTCAGCGGTTGATGGCGGCGATGAAATCGCGCACTTCGTCGATCAGCGTACCAAGCCGCTTGAGCGTCTGGCCGTCTTCCGGCCGGTGCTCGATCTCGGTGGCGCAATCGGCGATGGCAAAGGCGCCCACGCCCCGTGCCGAACCCTTTAATCCATGGGCGAGCAGAAGCCGGTCCTTGATATCGGCGTCGACTATTCTGTCACGCACGGACAGCGCCTGCTGTACAAATAGCGCCAGAACCTCTTGCTCAAGGCTGCGGTCACCCATTGTCTGGCGGGCAAGGTGTGCCAAATCGACCGGCCGTGACCGTCTTGGTCCGGATACATCTCCCCCGGGCATTGAGAAGGCGATGCCGCTTTCGCCACGCATGAACTCGAACTCCGTTTCTTCGACTCGCCCAAAAACCTAGGCGAATCCAATGGACAACGGGTTAATGAATGGCCCGGAAAAATGTTGCCAAAGCGGCGTCCAAATCACAGTTCCGTTAACCTTATATTTAAAGTTTTACGTATCCCGCGGAATGCATGTTTTCTTTACCCCCCTGTGTCATTACGATACGAGGGGTCCATTTTCAGCCTCCTGCGCGGGGCAAGACAAACAGAATTATAAGCCCGCGGCAGCTAGTACAGGGTAGCGAAGGCATGGCAAAGAAACCGACGACGAGAACTCTCGACAGCGAAGTGGCCAGGGAACTGGAAAAGGCGCTCGATCTCGACCTCAGCAATGAGATCGGCAGCGGCGACCTCGATATCGCGGCTTCGATGGAGGATCTTGAAGCGCAGATATCCCAGGCGGCCGACGAGCTGGCGCGCGAGGGACGCAATCATAAGCCGGAACAGAACCCGGAGCCGGTGGTCAACCAAAACCAGGCCGCGAAACCCGCGCCCAAGGCCAAACCTGCCGAATTGCGCCCCGTGGAACCGCGCAATGGCGCCCAGCCCGCAGGTTTCGCGCCGGCCAATGACGATCGCCAGAAGGATTACAAGACGCTCCTGCACAGCCTCAACAGGCGTGCCTCGAACACCATTTACTGGGTCGTCGCCTTCGTTTCGCTCGCCTGGTTCGCCGGTGCCGGTGGTTTGGCCAATCTGCTTTTCGGACCGAGCATCTGGAGAATCCGCACGCTCGACCAGTTCCTTGCCCGTCCGGAACTGATCGGCCTCGCCGTCGCGGCCATCGTGCCCGTCATCCTGTTCTGGGCCTTCGCCGCCATGATTCGCCGCGCCCAGGAAATGCGCATCGCCGCACAGTCGATGACCGAAGTGGCCTTCCGCCTGACCGAGCCGGAAAACCTTGCCCAGGATCGCGTCATGATGATCGGCCAGGCCGTTCGTCGCGAGGTCGCGGCGATGGGCGAAGGCATCGAACGCACGCTTGCCCGCGCCGTCGAACTGGAAACGCTTGTCCACAGCGAAGTCAACCAGATCGAACGCTCCTATTCCGAGAATGAATCCCGCATCCGTTCGCTGGTCGACGGCCTCGGCAGCGAGCGCGAAGCCGTCGTCACCCATGCCGAGCGCGTCCGCGCCTCGATTACCGGCGCGCATGAGACGCTGAAGGACGAGATCGGCGCGGCTTCCGACATCATTCGCGACTCGATCCTCAATGCATCGACCAAATTGTCGATGACGATCACCAATTCCGGCGACACGCTGATCGACCGCATCAACGAAAGCTCGATGTCGATCTTCGATTCCGTCGAAGGCCGGCTCGATTCGATCACCGACCGTCTGTCGACCTCGGGCGAGGCCTTCGCCAGCCTTCTCGACACCCGCATTGCCAAGCTGACGGACACCACGGACGGACTGACGCGGTCGTTGACCGATCTGCTCGACGATCGCACCACCGGCATGGTGTCGCTGCTAGGCGGCGCCGCGCGCACCCTCAATTCCGAATTCGAGGCCAGCCTCAACGGCATCGAGCGCACGCTCGCCGAACGCGGCCAGGCGCTGATCAGCGAGTTCCAGACCCGCGCCGAGGCGCTCGACACCGGAACGCAGAAGCTCAATGCGGCACTCGAGGCCCGCGCCCGCCAGATCAATGAAACGCTGGTCGAGCGCGCCCGCGAAATCGCGCACACCTTCGCCGAGAGCAAGGACACGCTGTCGGCGATGATCGATCAGGGCAAGACCCAGATCGGCGCCGACATGGCCGACATCGTCACTTCGACCTCCTCTATGCTCGAAGCCCGCGCCAGCGACTTCGCCGGACGCATGGAAGCCGCCCGTCACGTCGTGTCGCGTTCGTTCGACAGTGACATCCAGCGGCTCGCCGACGCCCGCGTCGGCATCGAGGAAGCTGTCGAGAACCACAGCAGGAA
>NZ_RZPL01000764.1:0-2589 GCF_004022805.1 Mesorhizobium sp. M7A.F.Ca.CA.002.04.1.1
GCGGTTGAGTGCGCAAGCGGGGTCGCTGATGCAGTTTTTCACCCATGACGGCTTCGATCTTGCTTTCCTCGAGCGCCAGCCGGAATCGGGCGAGGGCGATCCGGTGCTGATGATCCACGGCTTCGCTTCGAGCCACTATGTCAACTGGGTGTCGCCCGGCTGGTTCAAGACGCTGAACGATGCCGGTTACCGCGCCATCACCTTTGACAATCGCGGCCACGGCGCGTCGTCCAAGAGCTATGATGAGGCCGACTATACGCCGGTCAAGATGGCCTCCGATGCCACTGCCTTGCTCGACCATCTCGGCATCGAGCGCGCCCACGTCATGGGTTATTCCATGGGCGCGCGCATCGCGGCGTTCATGGCGCTGTCCGATCCGGACAAGGTGGTGACGCTGGTCTTCGGCGGCCTCGGCATCGGCATGATCGACGGTGTCGGCGATTGGGATCCGATTGCCGACGCGCTGCTTGCCGAAGATCCGGCCGCGACCAGCCATCCGCGCGGCCGGTCGTTTCGCGCCTTCGCCGACCAGACCCGCAGCGATCGCCGTGCCTTGGCGGCTTGCATCGCCAAATCGCGCGAATTGCTGAGCGAGCAGGATGTTGCCCGCATCGCCCAGCCGACGCTGGTCGCAGTCGGCACCACCGACGACATAGGCGGCTCGCCCGATGAGCTTGCAGCGTTGATGCCGAACGCCAGGGCCTTCCACATCGAGGGCCGCGATCATATGCTTGCCGTCGGGGACAAGACCTTCAAGCAGCGCGTGCTGGAGTTCTATGCCGAAAATCCGCTCTGAGCGGAGGGCCCGGGCAGCGAGAAGCAGTGCCGTAGTCGGGGACGAGGCTGCTTGGCATCGTGATAGGCGCCTATCCTGATTGTCCTTAGCCGTTTGCAAGGGCCGCCAGCGATCGCGCAATGTTTTCCCGGGCCTGCGGTTCGAAGCGCTGGCGAAACTCTTGCGTGTGGAAGATATGCGGGCGGGCGAGGAAACTCTTCAAGACCGCACTGCGTCCGGCTCGCCACATCAGCTCCTCCACCCAGTGGTACTCGCGCCGCACGGCGCGCTCATAGGCGTCGAAGGCGTCCGGCGCGGCACCCAGGATCGACAGGTCCATATCCAGGAAAAGACTTGCGTCCCGTGTGGCCGTCGCGCCGTCGAACGGCGGCACCTGGTGCGTGGCGGTGGCGACAATCATTGCCGAGATGCGGTCGAGACGTGAAGGATCTGTGCGGCCCGCCAGCTTTTTTTCGGCAAGGGCGGCACTTTGCGCCTCATTGTCCTTGGCCCTGCTGTCATAGACGGCATCGTGGAACCAGATCGCCGCTTCGATCGCCTCGGGATCGGCCAGCAACCTTCGATAGTCGCCAGCCAGCGCCAGCATCGCCTCGATATGGGCAAGGTTGTGGTAGTGGCGGCCCTGTGCCCGGTAGAGCCCTGAGAGCTCGCTTTTCAGCGCGTCGTCGATCAAGGGTTCGTTTTCCATGGCTGCTTGAATTCCCGCGAACCAAATCCATTTGACAAAGCACTAAGGAAAATTGAGTTCAATCGTGCTATGATCTGGCTTATATGTGCGGCCGGGCAGCAGGCAAGCACAACAGGCAAGCCAGGCAGGACGCAGGACGAGACGGCGATGAACAGCATCAGCATTTCCCGACACAGCGCATTGAAGCCGGTCGATCCGATCTGGCGTTCGATCCGCGACGAGGCCATGGAGGCTGTCAACCGCGACCCGCTGCTCGCTGCATTCCTCTATTCGACCATCCTCAACCAGGACAGCCTGGAAGAAGCAGTCATTCATCGGCTGGCCGAGCGGCTGGCGCACCAGGACATCGGCTCCGATCTCATCCGCCAGACCTTCAAGTCCATGCTGGCCGACGACAAGGAGTGGCCGACGACGGTGCGTGTCGACATCCAGGCCTATTACGATCGCGATCCGGCTTGCGACCGCTTCATCATGCCGGTGCTCTATTTCAAGGGGTTCCACGCCATCCAGACGCATCGGCTGGCGCATTGGCTGTGGAACCAGGGGCGCAAGGATTTCGCGCTCTATCTGCAGAGCCGCTCGTCCTCGGTCTTCCAGACCGACATCAACCCGGCCGCCCGCATTGGCAAGGGCATCTTCATCGACCACGCAACCGGCCTCGTGGTCGGCGAGACCGCGGTCATCGAGGATGACGTGTCGATCCTGCATGGCGTGACGCTGGGCGGCACCGGCAAGGCCGGCGGCGACCGCCACCCCAAGATCCGCTACGGCGTGCTGATCGGCGCCGGCGCCAAGATACTCGGCAACATCGAAATCGGCCATTGCTCGAAGATCGCGGCCGGCTCGGTGGTGCTGTCGCCTGTGCCGCACAACAAGACGGTTGCCGGCGTGCCGGCCCGCGTCGTCGGCGAGACCGGCTGCGATCAGCCGTCGCGCCAGATGGACCAGCTTTTGCCGTCGCAGACGATGGATCAGGTCGTCAGTTTCGACATCTGATTGTCATATGTCCGCTGCCTGAGGCCGTGGGCAGACATGGGCGATTGTTCTCGCCCAAGGTCTTTTGAGATTCAGGTCAGGCCGAGCCGAAATGGTGGGTTCCGAGAAC
>NZ_RZPL01000765.1:0-2583 GCF_004022805.1 Mesorhizobium sp. M7A.F.Ca.CA.002.04.1.1
TCACCAGGCAGTCGGGCCGGCTGCCGTTCGACAGCGTCGCCTGGAACTCATAGGCACCGTGCGGCAGGCCGTCGGCAACGATCGCCTCCATGCGCGACTGGCCGAACGCGCCGCGCGTCTGCTTGTTCGAGAGGATCGCCTGCAATTGCACGACCTGGCCGGCGAGCGACTGGATGTTGCCTTGCGCGACGTCGATGATCGCCAGCCGTTCCTGCAATTTGGCCAGGCTCTCATGCGTGGATTTGGTCTGCTCGGTCATGGTCTGGCCGAGCCGGCCGGTCATGGCGTCGAGGCGTTGGCCGATCGATTGCGTCAGTTCCGCCTGCCGTGCGCCGAACACTTCCGCAATGGCGCCCATGCGGCCCTGCATTTCGGCCTGGCTTTGCAGAATGCCGGCCATCCGCACTTCCGCATCGCGGGCATGATCGGCGGCTTCCGCGGCCGCCACGGCGCGCGCCTTGGCCGACCGCCACAACGCAATGACCAGCGCCACGAACAGGGCCAGAAACAGCAAAACGCCGAAGGCCAGCGCATGGCCGAGCGTGATCGTTGTGGCGCCAAGCCGGGCGACAGGCTCCGAAAGGATGGTGCTCAAATCATTCATGTGGACAGCATAGACGATTCGCCGCGATAGCACAGATCAAAACGTGAACGCGCCTGATGCCAACCGGTTGACGCGTTTCGCTGGAGGTCTTAGGTGGAACGCCATGCCGATCAAGCCGCTCATCATCCTTCCCGACCCCATCCTGCGCCAGGTTTCCAAGCCCGTAGAGCGTGTCGACGCGCCTTTGCGCAAATTAGCCGACGACATGCTGGCGACCATGTATGAAGCGCCGGGCATCGGGCTGGCGGCAATCCAGATCGGCGAGCCGCTGCGCTTGCTGGTGATCGATCTCGCCAAGGAAGACGAGACGCCGGCGCCGCATGTCTTCATCAATCCGGAAATCCTGGAGAGCGCCGATGCGCGCTCCGTCTATGAGGAAGGCTGCCTGTCGATCCCGGATTATTACGCCGAGGTCGAACGCCCCGCCGCCGTGCGGGTCAAATATCTCGACCGCGACGGCAAATTGCAGGAGATAGAGGCCGAGGGGTTGATGGCGACCTGCCTGCAACACGAGATCGACCACCTCAATGGCGTCCTGTTCATCGATCACATCTCGAAGCTGAAGCGCGACATGGTGGTAAAGAAATTCAAGAAGCTCGCCAGGGACAAGGCGCCGGGCAAGCTCGCGGGATAAGGTACGGGAGTCCCCTCCAGGCCTATTGTCGGCAGGATTGCCACCAAATGGAGATGCCGACGGTCGACATGCTGATCAGGGACATTCCTGAGCCTTTGAAGCGCGAGATCGAACTGGCGGCGCGCGAGGTCGGCCAGAGCGTCTCGGACAAGGCCATCGGCCTTCTGCGCAAAGGCATAGTTGCGGAGAGGCCGGCCCGAGAGGAGTCGAGCCTCTCGGCGTGGGCTGCAATTCGCTCGGCTTTCGTATCTGAAAGCGCAATTGGCGATGAATACGCGGAAATCATGGAGAAGATCGAAGCGGAAAGATAGCGCGACGGTCGTCCCGCGACTTCGACGGCCTTGACCTGAAGCTCGTAAACCCGTTTGAAGCGGATGCCTGAGCCGGCACACTGCGCGAGCAAGAAGACAGGATACCAGAAGAAAAAATGCCCCTTCGCGTCATCTTCATGGGCACGCCGGAGTTTTCGGTGCCGACCTTGCGCGCGATCGCCGAGGCTGGCCATGAGATATCAGCCGTCTATACCCAGCCGCCGCGCGCTGCCGGACGACGCGGACTGGAGCTGACGCCGTCGCCGGTGCAGCGCGAGGCGGAGCGACTGGGCATCGAGGTGCGGACGCCGGTTTCGCTCAAAGGCGAGGCCGAACAGGCCGCTTTTCGCGCCTTGCAGGCCGATGTGGCGGTGGTCGTCGCCTATGGTTTGCTGCTGCCGAAGGCGGTTCTGGAGGCAACCCGGCTCGGCTGCGTCAACGGCCATGCGTCGCTTCTGCCGCGCTGGCGCGGCGCCGCCCCCATCCAGCGCGCCATCATGGCCGGAGACCTGGAAAGCGGCATGATGGTGATGCGCATGGAAGAGGGCCTGGACACCGGTCCGGTCGGGCTGGTTGAAAAATGCGCTATCGAACCCGATATGACAGCCGGCGATCTGCATGATCGGTTGATGAGTGTCGGTGCTGCCTTGATGGTGGAAGCGCTGGCGCGACTGGAAAGGAATACGCTGACATTCACCACACAAGCTGTGGATGGGGTGACCTACGCCAAGAAAATCGATAAATCCGAGACTCGCGTGGACTGGACTCGCTCGGCAAGTGAGGTCCACAATCATATTCGCGGCCTGTCGCCCTTTCCCGGCGCCTGGTCGGAGATAGGAATTGGCGGCCGCCAGGAGCGGCTGAAACTGCTTCGCTCGACGCTGTCGCAAGGCCTGTCGCCTTCGGAAGATTTGGGCGAGTCGGGAGGAATTCTCGATGACCGGCTGACGGTCGCCTGCGGGGCAGGCGCGATCAGGCTGGTCGAAGTTCAACGGGCGGGCGGAAAGCCCGCTGCCGCGTCGGAATTCCTGCAC
>NZ_RZPL01000766.1:0-2580 GCF_004022805.1 Mesorhizobium sp. M7A.F.Ca.CA.002.04.1.1
ATCCAGCACATTCAACGGCACAGCGGACTCGCTTTTGACCGGGGCCATCTATTTCCCCAAGCAGCAAGTGAGCTATCTTGGCAACTTCTCGGGCAATGGCGGCTGCACCAGGGTCGTCGCAAATACGATTCAATGGTCCGGTAATTCAACCATCAATCAGGATTGCTCGAGCCTCGGAGTGCCCAACATTCCAGCCGCGCGGTCCGTGGCACTGTCCGAGTAGCTCCGTGGGGCGCCGGTCGATGCCGATCCTCGGCGATGATTCGGGCGTTGCGGCGGTCGAGTTCGCGATGGTGCTGCCCATTCTGTGCCTGGTGCTGCTTGGTATTCTGGACGGCTGGTCCTACATAACGAGTTCACTGTCGATGCGCGCCGGTGTGAAGACGGCCGCGAACCTGGTCATGAGCGGATCGACCGATGATGCGGCGACCCAGGCCCTTGCCATTGCGAGCTGGGAAAATCGGCCGGAAGACGGCCAGGTCACGCTAAGCCACATCCGTATGTGCGGGACGACCGTGGTCGACGCTTCCACCATGTGCAGTGGGCCCAAGGTGCCGTCGATCTATGTCCAGATACAGGCATCGGGCACCTGGGTGCCGCCAATTGCCTTCGGCGCCTTTGCCGCTCCCACCGTCATCGGTCACCAGGAGGTGATCCGTGTCCGCTAGGGTAAGCGCGTTGCGGCGGGATCGATCGGGCGGGGCCGGGCTGGAGTTCGCGCTGATCGCCCCCTTCCTTGTCATGCTGCTGTTCGGAATATTCGCCTTTGGCTGGTCGATGCACTCGGTCTCCAGTGTTCGCTATACGCTGGAGACGTCAGCGCGCTCGCTGCAGCTTAAGAACACGCTGACCCAGGCCGACATTCAATCGATCGCCACGCAGAAATTGCAGGCCTTGGGGTTCAAGGACGTGAACGTCACGATCGCCATCGACCCGGTGAGCGGCGGCTTCCGCATGGCGCATCTGACCGCCGCCTATGCCTTCGTCATCGACTTCCCCTACTTCAGTTCCTTCCCGATCAACTACGCGACAACCGTTACCGTGCCGCTGCTTGGCAGCGGCTAGGCTGTGGCCTGATAGCCTCGCGCGCCGGGGCTCTGCCAATGCACCGGTTTGGCGGTCGTGGCGCAAGCTTGGCACTCGGCCTGCTTTTTATGGCACGGGGCTAGCTAATATATTCGTTAGTGCTAATATTAAGATTACGTTACGTCATGTTCGACCATCTGTCGGGTGCAATGTGGGGGTTCCAATGAGAGTGGCTGTATTGTGCGCGGCTGTTGTTTTCGCTGCGACCGGTGTCGCTGTTGCCAAGGAAAAGAAGGCGGCGGTCAGTGACGCTGCCGCCTTGTGTTCCACGAAACCGTCGACCAAGAAGCCCGTTGCAAATCTGGACTGCGGTTTCACCGGAACCGCCAAATCGGAAGATAGCGGGGCAAAGGCAGAGCCGCGTCTCGGATACGACTCCAATCCGTGGATCATAACAGGCTTTTGACTTTGCACTGTCGGATGCCGGTTGAAGCGCTGAAGAGGGTCGTCTTGAGCGGCGCGCGACCCGTTCTCATGTAGGCTCCCGCACGCAAACTAGGCAAATAAATACGGACTTGCCACTCGGGGCTTCGCCCCGTTGTCGCAATGCCGTGAAAGCCCAACTCGACCGTGCAATAAAAAGCCCGCCACGGGGGCGACCTGCGGCGGGCTCTTGGAGCGGCTACATCCCTTAGGAATCGACCACTTTGTAGCAGGATTATGACCCGTGTGGCCGCGTTGGCCTATGGTGTGATCGCGGAAGACTGCGCGTCAGTTGAAGAGAGCAGCAGAGAGCCAAGCGAAATTGCCGACATTGGGAGGGAGGTTTGCGCCAAACGCAAATTTTTCTGGTACGCCCAAGGGGAATCGAACCCCTGTTACCGCCGTGAAAGGGCGGTGTCCTAACCGCTAGACGATGGGCGCGCTCAGACGAAGCGGCTTATACTGGCGTTGTGCGCAACCGGCAACCCGTCAGGTGCCACCTTGGACAACTTTTTTCCAGGCCTGCCAAATCAACGGTTTGCCGAGGGCTGGCAGGCTTGACGATTAGCGGCGACACCCATCGTTTCGTCATCCACGGGCGGAGCAAGGAGCGCTCCGTCGCGAAGACCCGAGGATGACGAAGTTGGGGACGCTTCAGCCTATCTCGAATGTTCAGGAGGCTGGAACGATATTGCCGGAACGGCCTTGGCGGCTGACAGGCGTAGGCCGTCAAATAGCGCTGCTAGCCGTCACCGCCGCTGCGCCGGCGGCAGCGCCAGTTCCAGTCGCGCTCGGGACCGACGTCGACGTGAACCGATTCTGTGTGGCAGTATGTGCCGACACCGCCGCGACCGGGCATGCTTCTGATGTAGCTCGCCAGTTCCCATTTCGAAACGCCGGGAACCTGGATGTCGGCGGCGGCGCAATACATGTGCAGCGAATTCTTGGCGCCGTTGGCGCGCCGGTTGCGGGCCGGGTCGCGATAGCCTGACGTCACCGTCATCTTGCGGCCGTAGTGGCCTTCGATCGTCTTCAGCACGCGCACCAGCGACGGCTTCAGGCAGGCCACAT
>NZ_RZPL01000767.1:0-2579 GCF_004022805.1 Mesorhizobium sp. M7A.F.Ca.CA.002.04.1.1
GTCACCCATCAATGACCCTGCAACTGTTTCCGCCGCCAGGACGCGGGCGCTTCGCCGACCCGCGCGCGAAAGAATCGTGAAAAATACGCCGGGTCGTCGAAGCCGATCTCGTAGGCGATGTCCTCGACCGAGCGTACGGTGAACAACAGCAGCCGCTTGGCCTCCAGCAGCCGTCGCTCACCGACGACGCGTTTGACGCCGCTGCCCAGCACCGCGCGGCTGGCCTTGTCGAGAAGATGCGGCGTCGTGGCCAGCGCCTCGACGTAGCGATCAACAGGCCAGTTGTCGCGGAAATGCGCATCGGCGAGCCGGCGCAGCCCCAACGCCAGTGAGGCATCAGAAGACGCCGTGGCATCCTTTGTCTCGGGACTGAGGCGCGCGATGTGGGAGAGCGCGACGGCGATCAGCGCCTGCAGGACCCTGTCTTTGCCGGCTTGCGCCTCGGCGTATTCGGCGGCGATCATCTCCAGCACCGCCGCCAATCTGGCCCACGCTGCGTGCTGCGGCATGCCGTCGGCAAAGACCGGCCGGTCCAGCGGCAGCAGGCTGTGAGCCGCGATGGCCGCAAGCGCGCCGTCGGCGACCGAGACGACGATGGCGTCGGTGCCGGGGCCGATCGAGAAGCCGTGCACGATAGTGCTCGGCACGAAACTCACGGCAGGCGCCGAAAAGTCCCAGGATCGGTCTTCGATGCGGTAGGTACCGGAGCCGCTGGTCCAGAAGGTGATCTGACCCATCTGCGGGTGCTTGTGCGCGGCGACCTCACCAAGATGGATATTGCCGCGCGCAAGCACCGTCTCGACATGCAGAAAACCGACATCGAGCGGCCGCACCGGCTCGCCATAGACGAAGAAGTCGGGGATGGATCTCTGGCTCATGACGCCGGAAAAAGTCCAATCGGTTTTGCCGTTCCGTCCATAACCGATCGATGCCCAGGGCGCTAGGGTTACGGCTTAAGAGGAGGACCATCATGCGATCAGAAGACTTCCGCACCGATAAGGCACGCCCATTCACCGGGGCCGAGTATCTGGAGAGCCTGCGCGATCGCCGCGAGGTCTATATCAACGGCGAACGCATTGCCGACGTCACCACGCATCCGGCGATGCGCAATTCGGCGCGGTCGCTGGCGCGCCTCTACGACGCCCTGCATGATCCAAAGCGGCGGGACGCGCTGACGTCACCAACCGACACCGGCTCGGGCGGCTACACCCACAAATATTTCCGCGTTGCCAAGTCTTCCGCCGAGCTTGTTGCCCAGCAGACGGCGATCGCGGAGTGGTCGCGCATGTCCTATGGCTGGATGGGCCGCACGCCCGACTACAAGGCGGCGCTGATGAACACGCTCGGCGCCAATGCCGACTGGTACGGGCCGTTCAAGGACAATGCCCTGTCCTGGCACAAACGCGCGCAGGAAGCCGCGTTGTTCATGAACCACGCCATCGTCAACCCGCCGATCGACCGCCACAAGCCGGCCGAACAGGTGAAGGATGTCTTCGTCCACATCAACAGGGAGACGGACGCCGGCATCTACGTGTCCGGCGCCAAGGTGGTGGCGACGTCCTCGGCGCTGACGCACTACAATTTCCTGGCGCAAGGGTCGGCGACGGTGACCGAGGATCCGTCGCTGTCGGTGATGTTCATCGTGCCGATGAATGCGCCGGGGATAAAGATGTTCTGCCGCGTCTCCTACGAGCAGACGGCCAACACGGTGGCGGCACCCTTCGACTATCCGCTGTCGTCGCGCTTCGACGAGAACGACGCGATCCTGGTGCTCGACAATGTCTTCATCCCCTGGGAGGACGTGCTGGTGCTGCGCGATGCGCAAAAAATCCTGTCCTTCCATCCGGCCTCCGGCTTCATGCATGGCTACTGCTTCCAGGGCTGCACGCGTTTCGCCGTCAAGCTCGACTTTCTCGCCGGCCTGCTGGCCAAGGCGCTGCGCGCCACGGGCGGCGATGCTTTCCGCGGCAACCAGGCGGCACTGGGCGAGGTCATTGCGCTCAGGCACATGTTCTGGAGCTTTTCCAACGCCATGGCCTACAACCCGATCCCATGGGCGAATGGCGCCGTCCTGCCCAACCTCGAAGCCGCCCTTGCCTACCGCACCTTCATGTCGGAAGCCTATCCGCGCGTCATCGACACCGTGCGCCGGGTGATCGCCTCGGGGCTGATCTACCTGCCGTCGTCGGTGCGCGACTTCAACAACCCCGAGATCGACAAATATCTGGCGCAATATGTGCGCGGCTCCAACGATATGGGCCACATCGAACGCATCAAGATCATGAAGCTGTTGTGGGATGCGACCGGCACCGAGTTCGGCGGCCGCCACGGGCTCTATGAGCTCAACTATGCCGGTGCGCCGGAAGAGGTACGGCTGCAGGTGCTGAAAGGCGCCGAGCGCGGCGGGCGGCTGAAGGCGATGGAAGAGCTGGTCGACACCTGCATGGCCGATTATGACGAGAATGGCTGGACCGGCGATACCTGGTTCAATCCGCTTGTCTCAACGGCCGAGTGAAATCACATGGCCACGCAGATTTCGAAAGCCGATTTCCGCGACGCCATGGCGAGGGTCTGCGCGC
>NZ_RZPL01000768.1:0-2568 GCF_004022805.1 Mesorhizobium sp. M7A.F.Ca.CA.002.04.1.1
GCCTGCGACAGCAGGATCATGCCGGCGGAGGCGACGAAGCCGCAGGCGGCCATCTTTAGAAAATCCGGCAGCGTCGGCCAAAGCCATGGCCGTACCAGGAATTCCAAGCTGGGGTGGACGGCGTGGGTTATGCCGGCAAGGTGAAACGCGCCGGCAACCACGGCGGCGCCAACCAGATAGGCGCCGTTCTGATAGAAGGCCATCACGGTGGACGATTCGGTGTCGCCGATCTTGCGGGCCATCAGCTGCGAAAAACCATAGAGCGCCGCCGAGCCCAGCGACAGCAGCGCTGCCCAGTCGAACAGCCCTGCGCCGGGGCGCAGCATCACGAGGACGCCGAACAAGCCGATCAGCACGGTTGCCAGTGTCTGCCAGGAGACGCGCTCGCCAAGGTAGGGCCCGGCGAGCACCATGATGAACAGCGGCGCCATGAAATAAAGCGCCACCGCATCGGCAAGCGGCAAGGCGGCGATGGCCAGGTAGTACATCGTATAGGAGGTGAACTGGATGAAGGCGCGCACCGTCAGCATGCCGAATCGCTTCGACAGGATCGCCCGCAAGCCAACATCAGCATGGACCAGAACGATGAGGATCGGCAGAGCGACGATCGAGCGGATCGCCATCACCTCGGTCACTGGATAACCGCTCGACACGGCTTTGACGAGCGGATCCTGCAGCGAAAAGACCAGCACGCCGAGGCACAGGCTCAGGATGCCGCCCACCATCCGATTTTGCATCTGCATCCAGGCTCCTGCGCGTACGATCCGAAGCTGCCGCCTGCGGGGTAAAAAGAACCCGCCACCGTTTCGGGCAGCGGGCACGAGTGAGGACTCTTGATTGGTCCGCGGCTGATTTCGCAGCCGCATATCCAATGGGTGAGGCGACTATCATCCGCCGTTTGACATGTTGCAAACGAATTGGAATGATGCCAGCAATCAAATTCTCTTATGGCGGATTTCATGCGGCCGACCCTCGACAGCGACCTCCTGCGCACCTTCGTGGCGATTGCCGAGACCGGCAATTTCACCAAGGCGGCGGAGCAGGCCGGCCGCACCCAATCCGCGGTGTCGATGCAGATGAAGAAGCTCGAAGATCTGATCGGCGCCAGCCTGTTCGAGCGCGGTTCGCGCGGCGTCGCGTTGACGCGGCGCGGCGGCGAACTCATCGTCAACGCCCGCCGCATCGTCTCGCTGCTCGACGAGACGTCGGCATCGATGGCGGCAGCGCCGCTTGGCGGGCCGGTGCGCATCGGCATTCCGGAGGAATATGGCCACGCCATCCTATCGCGCGCGCTCGGCGCTTTCTCGAAGCGTCATACGCAGGTCGAGGTCACCGTGCGCTATGCCCATTCCGGGGCACA
This sequence comes from Mesorhizobium sp. M7A.F.Ca.CA.002.04.1.1, assembly GCF_004022805.1. Lineage (NCBI taxonomy): Bacteria > Pseudomonadati > Pseudomonadota > Alphaproteobacteria > Hyphomicrobiales > Phyllobacteriaceae > Mesorhizobium > Mesorhizobium sp. M7A.F.Ca.CA.002.04.1.1. The sequence continues at coordinate 1,361 of NZ_RZPL01000768.1, forward strand.
GATGGCGGCGCTCGCTGCCGGCGAGCTCGATCTGTGCGTGGTGTTCGAATGGCAGGATCCCGCCGGCGGCGAAGTGCTGATGCACGACCCGACCGTGTGGGTGACATCGTCCCTGCATCACATGCATGAGGAACAGCCGGTGCCGATCGCGCTCTACAACCGGGCCGGCTGGTGCAAGGACTTCGCCATCAAATCGTTGGAGCAGCGCGATCTTGCCTATCGTGTCGCCTATACCAGCGACACCACCGGCGGCCTCAAGCTCGCCGTCACCTCCGGACTGGCGATCGCGCCGATCTCGCGCAGCAACATTCCGGACGGCTGTCGTGAACTGACCACGGCGGACGGATTCGGCGCCATCGATTCCTCGAACGTGGTGATGCACCGCAACCCGAACGCGTCAGGCGAGGCGATCGACGGCATGCAGGATGCGATCCGCGAAGCCTTCGTCAACAGGCTCAGTCAGCCGGCGGCATCCTCGTAGAAATGCAGCCTGTTGCCGAACGGATCGGCGACCGATACCTCGCGGGTCTTCCAAGGCGTCTCTTCCACGCCTGGCCTGGCGAAGCGGTAGTTTTTGCCGGTCAGCTCGCCATGAAGAGCCGTGATGTCCTCGACCTCGATGCGCAGGGCGATGCCGGGTGCACCGTCGCCATGATGTTCGCTGAGATGCAGGACGCAGCCGTCGCGGCCGATCGCCATGTAGAGCGGCGCGTCGTCGGCGAAGCGATGTTCCCACTGCACCTTGAAGTCGAGGAAGCCGACATAGAATTCACGCGCCTTGGCAATGTCGAAGATGCGCAGGATGGGTGTGACGGCGCCAAGTCTGGGCATGGTGGTGCAACCGTGCGAGAGGGTTTTCAGGTGGGATGGACGGGGGCGGCAATCCCCTTGTTTTTTCGCAATTCCGGACGGAAAACCGCTTCACACATTTCCTGGAATTGCTCTATTTCAGCTCGAGCAGCCGTTCCAGATAGCTGCGTTCGATGTCAGGGCTGAGCGCATTGCCGAGCCGCTTGCGGATCGCTTCCAGAATCTGGCGGGCGCGCTGGACGTCGATCTCGTCGGGCACCTTCACCGAATCGCCGAAATCGGGACCCTGGCTGGCGCGCGGCCGGCCGAGCGGATCGCGATCGGCGTTCTGCTGGCGGCCGCCTTCCTCGCCGCCACCCTGGTCGCCCTGCATGGCCTGCATCTGCTTCATCATGTCC
>NZ_RZPL01000769.1:0-2556 GCF_004022805.1 Mesorhizobium sp. M7A.F.Ca.CA.002.04.1.1
CCGCAGCGTTGGCGTGGTCGGCGAGCAGGCCGAGAATGGCGTTGATGAGCGTCGACTTCCCGCAGCCGGATTCGCCGACCACGCCAACGCTGCGGTTGGCCGGCACGGAAAAACTCACCTGCTTCAGCGCCTCCAGTCGCCCACTCTCGGTGTGGAAGGCGACGCTCAGATCCTTGATCGCGAGAACCGTCATGACCGCCCCTTCAGCCGGGGATCGAAGAGGTCGCGCAGCGTCTCGCCGAAGAAGGTGAAGCCGAGTGTGGTCAGCACGATGGGCAGGCCGCCGGCAATCACGATCCAGTAGGAATCGCGGATGTTGGCAAAGCCGTCATTGAGGATCGCGCCCCAGCTCGGCGTTGGCGGCCGCACGCCGAGCCCGAGGAAGCTCATGCCGGCCTCGATCGCCACCACCACGGGAATGTCCATCGATATCAGGATCAGGATCGGGCCGATGATGTTGGGCAGGATATGGACGCGCAGGATACGGCCGGCACTGGCGCCCATCGAGCGCGCCGCCATGACATGTTCGGCCGACTTCAGCACCAGCGTCTGCGTCCTGATGATGCGGGCATAGCCCGGCACATTGACCAGCATCACCACCAGCACCACCGCATAGAGCGAGGGGCCGAACAGGGTGACCAGCGTCAGCGCCAGCATGACGGTGGGAAAGCTCTTCACGGCGTCGAAGATCAGCAGCAGCACATTGTCGAGCCAGCGCGGCCCATAGCCGGCGATCAGCCCGAGCACCACGCCGACGACCAGCGACACCGCTGTCGCGCCCAGCGCGATCAAGAGCGCGACGCGCCCGCCATAGAGCACCCGGGTCAGAAGATCACGGCCGAGGTGGTCGGTGCCGAGCAGATGCAGCAGGCTCGGCGAAGCGAAGCGTTCGGCCGGCGATATCTTGCTCGGCGCATAGCTGGTCAGCGCGCTGGCAAACACCGCCGACAGCACCACCAGCGTCACCAGCGTCAGGCCGACGGCGCCGAGCGGCTCGCGCATGATGCCGCGCACGGTGCGCCACAATCCGGACAACCGGCTGCCGCCGGAAGACAGCTCAGTTGAAACTTGATCTGACACGGGGATCCAAGATACCGACCAGAATGTCGGCCGCTACGTTGACGAGGACGAAGAAGACCGTGGTGACCAGCACGGCTCCGGAGACGATGGGGTAGTTGCGCACCGAGATCGCCTCATAGACCAGCTTGCCGATGCCGGGGCGGGCGAAGACGATTTCGGCGAAAACGGAAGACGACAGCATGTGGCCGATGCCGACGCCGAGCAGGGTGATCGTGGGCAGCACGGCAATGCGCAGCGCGTAGGTGTAGACGATCCGGTGCTCTGTCAGGCCGAAGGCGCGCGCCGTGCGGATATGGCTGGCCTCCAGCGTCTCCAGCATCGAGGCGCGCACCATGCGCGAGATGTAGCCGATCCAGCCAAGCCCGACCGCCAGCGACGGCAGGATGAGGTGCTGGAGCCGGCTGGCGAGGTCGCCCGGTTCGCCGGCGCCGATCGCCGGCAGCCATTGCAGTGCGACCGCGAACACCAGCAGCGAATAGATGGCGACGACGAAGGACGGCACCGCGATCATCGCCACCGAAAGAACCCCGATCACCTGATCGACAAAGCCGCCTCGGCGCACCGCGGCGATACAGCCAAGCGGGATGCCAAGCGCCACCGACCAGGTGATGCCGCCGACCACCAGCGCCAGCGTGAACGGAAGCTGCTCGATCACCACGTCCAGCACCGGCCGGTTCGACAGAACCTCGGTGCCCAGGTCACCGCGCAGGACCGATCCGTAGAAGTGCAGGAACTGCCGCCACACCGGCTGGTCGAGGCCCATGCGTACGCGCAGCGCCTCCATCATCTCCGGCGTCGCGCGTGGCCCCAGCGCGACGGAGGCCGGGTCGCCGGGAATGAGGTAGACCATGGCGAACATCATCATCATAGCGACGCTGATGATGATGGCGCCAAGCCACAGACGCTTGAGGGCGTAGCGGATCATTTTCGGTACCTGTCGGACGGTCTTTGGTGGGGGCGAGCCCCGCCCTCCGATATCATGCCGGTTTGAAGCCGGTGAACACGGGCTCGCCGTTCGGCTTCAGGCCGGCCACAAGCGTGTCTCGATTCATGATGCCGGTGACCTCATGCGTCAGGAAAACGTAGTTGCCGTTCTCCTCCATCAGGTCCTGCAGCTTCTTGTAGATGACATCGCGTTTCGCCGGGTCGAGCTCGACCATGCCTTCGGCATTGAGCTTGTCGAATTCCTCGCTGGAAAACCGCTCCCAGTTCCAGACGCCGATCTGGTCGCGGGTGAACCAGGCAGTCGCCCAGCTCGGATCCGGCTGCATGGAGAAGCGGCTGATGATCATCTGCAGCTTCTTCCAGTAGTCGCCTTCCTTGGCGCCAAGCGTCCAGAAGGTGCCGCTGTCGTTCTGCTTGATCTCCACATTGAGGCCGACATCCTGCAGGTTCGACTGCACGACCTGCGCCGCGGTCAGCCGCTCGGTCTTGTTGAGGATGTCGAGCGTGATCGTCGTGCCGGCCAGCCCCTCC
>NZ_RZPL01000076.1:0-12220 GCF_004022805.1 Mesorhizobium sp. M7A.F.Ca.CA.002.04.1.1
GCTCATACGCGACCTCTTTGCGCGCGCTGAGTGGCTGGGCTGGCTGGCCGCCGGCATGGCCGCCATCGCCGTGCTGGCGCTTGTGGTGATCCTGATTCGCGAATTCCTGGCGATCGCCCGCCTCGCCGAGGTCGAAAAGCTGCAGAAGCGGGCGCTCGATGCGATCGCCCGCGACGATCCCAAGGCGGCACGATCGGTCGTCGACGAATTGTCGGCCTTTGTCTCGGCCAAACCCGAGACCGCGGCCGGCCGGCGCGAGCTGGCCGAATTGCGCGGCGAAATCATCGACGGCGGCAATCTCGTGCGCCTGGCGGAGGCTGAAATTCTCGGACCACTCGATGCCAGAGCGAAAGTGATGATTCTCGAAGCTGCCAAACGCGTCTCGCTGGTGACGGCGGTCAGTCCACGCGCACTGGTCGATGTTGCCTATGTCGTGTTCGAGGCCGGGCGGCTCATTCGGCGCCTGTCGGAACTCTATGGCGGACGGCCGGGAACGCTGGGTTTCTTCCGCCTGGCGCGCAGCGTTCTGGCGCATCTGGCGGTAACCGGTTCGATCGCGGTCGGCGACAGTGTCGTCCAGCAGATCGTTGGCCACGGCCTGGCCGCGCGCCTTTCGGCCAAGCTTGGCGAGGGCGTCGTCAACGGCATGATGACGGCGCGCATCGGCATCGCCGCGATGGAGACGGCTCGACCCCTGCCCTTCAGCGCCGCCAAACGTCCCGGATTGGGCGACTTCCTCTCGGCGCTGACATCGTTCGCAACCAGGAAAGACGGTGCAACGACCCCCTCCGGCAAGTGAGCCGGGCTGGAGTGTCCGGGCATTCGGAATCGTTACCGGACTGCTCTGCGGCGGCCCCGCGGTGACGAAGCATTAACCAATCTTGTTCATGGTCAGACCGGTTCCAAACAGCATCTTTGTTGCCGGGTGTCGTCGATGAAAAGCGTAATTCTATCCAGCGTCCTGTCCCTGGCAACGGTGATTACGACAGTCGTCGGCATTGCCGGAGTGGCCTCTGCGGCGGAGCCGGACAAGCAGTTCTTCCAGTCTGCCGAAGGCAAGTGGATCGGTCCCGGCGAAATCGTCGCCGGCAAGTACAAGGGCACCAAGTTCAACTGCAGCTTCACCGGCTCGACGCCCGACGGCAAGGTCGGCATGTCGCTCGACGGCGGCTGCCGGGTCGGTATGTTCACCCAGCCAATGTCGGCCAAGATCGAGCGCAAGGGCCGCGAGGGCTACAAGGGCAGCTTCATGGGTGGCGCGACCGGTTCCGGCCTCGACATCATCGGCGGCAACGTCGTCGATCCCCGCAAGGTGGTCTTCACCATCAACCGCAACCAGCTGCGCGGCGTCATGCAGGCTCGCATCCCTGACGACAATTCGATGACGGTGACTATCGCCGTGCGCGTCAACGACCAATTGGTGCCGGTGATCGGCATGAGCCTGAAGCGGGTCGACGCGGTCGAAGTCGGTTCCATCGCGCCGAACTGAAATCGCGCCGAACTGAAAAATCCGAAGAAAAAGGCGGCGACCCAACGGTCACCGCCCTCTCACTTGAGCCCATCGAATCAGGCGCTTAGGCCTTGATCTCAAATCAGGGTGTCAGCCCTTGATCGCGGCCGTCACTTCGTCATAGGCCTTGCAGGCGTCGGCCAACGTCGTGGTGCCCTGATACTTGGTTGTCACCGCCTGGACCTTGGCGGTCAGATCAGCCGCCTTGGCCGGGTCCTTGGTGATCGCCTCCTGAAGTGCTGCAGCCATGTCCTGCGCCTTCTTGGTTGCGATCTCCGCCGTGCACTCAGGCGCCTTCGAGCAAGCCGAACCGGCAAGCACCGCCAGGCCGACGGCAACAAACAAAAACTTCTTCATGTCAGTCATCTCCTCAAAAAGGGCGCGACTTGATCGTCGATCACCCTCCAATGGCCGAAGCCGAGCGTCCTTAGCCTTCGATTGCGGCAAGATGCAACGTGTTCCCGGCCTCAACTTGTGTATCGCGCCTGCAACATCGCTGGCGGCAGGATTTGAGGCTACTGTGTCGGCGGCTGCAAAGTTCAGCTGCGAGGCTGCAGCAGCGCCAAGACGGCGGTCGATGCGGCAAGGATAGCAGTCAGAGTCAAAGGTCCAGTCGCGCCATAGGTGTCCACGACATAGCCGCCGACAACCGCGCCGATGGTGATGGCAATTTGGAAAGAGGTGACCATCAGGCTGCCCGCTGCCTCCAGCGCATCAGGCGCCGCGCGCGACATATTGGTCGGCAGCACCACCGGCGCCATGCCAAAGGCGAAACCCCACAGCGTAACGAAGCCGAAGGCAACGCCGATACGCGAGCCCCAAAGCACCAAAGTAAGTGCCGCAACCGCCATCAACGCCGCGGTGACTGCGAGGGCCATGTGGATGTTGGTGTCGGCCATGCGGCCGCCGGCAACATTACCGATCACGGCAGCGACGCCAAACCCGAGCAGAGCCAAGGCAATCGGTCCGGTTGTAAGGAGTGTCACCTGTTCGAGGAAGGGACGCACATAGACCGAGCCGGCAAAATGCCCCGTCATCAGCAAAAGGATAGCCAGCATCCCGAGTTGGATGCCGCGCCGCCGGGTCAGCCGAAATACATCTGCAAGGCTGTTGCTTGCCGTTGCGGGCAAGGTCGGCAGGCTGAGAAACTGCAGCAGCATGGCAAGCGCGGCCAGCCCCGCCGTCATGGCCATGGCACTGCGCCACCCTATCCAGTCACTGATCAACGCGCCCATCGACGGTGCGGCAATGGTTGCGAGCGAGACGCCCAGGGTGACGATCGCCATGCCCCGACCTGTCGCGCTGGCGCCAACCAGCCTCGCCACAACGGCGACCGAAAGTGCCCAGAAAGCGCTGAGAGCGATGCCCAGCCCGGCGCGGCCCAACAGCAACAGCCAGAAATCGGTCGCCAGCGCCGCCAGGACATTGGAACCGACCGCAAGAGCACTGAGACCAACCAGCACCGCCTTGCGGTTCAAGCGGCCGATGAGAACATTGCTCAACATGGCCGTCACGGCGCCGACGGAAGCGGTGGCGGTGACTACCTGTCCGGCCGTCCCCTCGCTGATGCCGAGATCGCGTGCCATTGGCGTCAGCAGACCTGCGGGCAGGAATTCGGCCGACACCAAGGCAAAGCTGGTGGCCGCCAATGAAATGACCGCGAACCAGGTGGCTGCGCTCCACGCGGCTGGTGCATCGGCATCAAGGCCAGTCGCGGCGTCTTCAAGCTGTAATGTTGTGTCAGTCACGGAAAGATCTCCAAAGTTTGGAGGTCTTAAATAGGCGAGTCCGCTCGGATGATATGTATCTTAGAATCCGAAATTCATATCCATTCGTCCGGGAATTGTGCGACGCACAACGCCCGGCGAGACATTGGTGATGCGCTTGAACGCGCGCGCGAAGGATGCCTCCGAATCATAGCCCAAACGGGTAGCGACTTCGGCAACCGACAAGCCGTTTTGGCCCAGCAATTCGCGGGCAAGCTGCATGCGCAGGCGGGCGAGATAGTGTGCGGCACCCTCCCCCAATACCGCACTGAAACGCTCGGCGAAAATCGAGCGCGATTGGCCTGCCACGCCGGCCAGGCTTCCCAGCGTCCAGTTGTGGCCGGGGTCGCGGTGCATGGCCGCCAAAGCGCGGCCTATATGGGGGTCGCGGATGGCTGCGAGCCAACCGGTGGTCGAGGCTCCATTGCAATTGACCCAGCAGCGTATGAGCCGGGCCGTCAGCAAGTCGGCCATACGCGACAGAATCGTGGCGCTGCCCATCTGCGGCTGCGAGGCCTCCACCGTCATGGCCGCCAGCAAAGGACCGACGACCGGGTCATTGCCGGCCACGTCGCAACCCTTGATGACAGGCGGCATCAACGTGATCAATGGGTTGAGCGCATAGGAGTCCAAGGCCATGGAGCCGCAGAAAAGGGTGCTCGTCGCGCCCGTTCCTTGCCGTACCACTTCGCAGACGTTGCCCCCCAACTTGATCACCTGGCAACCTTCGAGCGAGCCCCCTGCAACGTCCGGCGCGCTCGCCAGCCGATGGGCGATGCCTTGCGGCAGCAGCACCAGATCGCCATCGCGCAGCTCCTGCCAACCTTGCGATTCAGTATGAATCCAGCATGGGCCCTGGCCGACAAAGTGAAACCGAAGCAGCTGTTGTTGCGGAAAGTCTATGCTCCATGGGTGCCGGAGTTCGCAGCGGCCATAGTTGACACCACTCAAGCGAAAGTCTTGCAGAACTTCGCTGAGCGCATCCATCGGGATATGTGGCGGCGAGGACGGCCGGGACGAATGGTCAAACATATACGCAATATAGATGCCGAACGTCCGGCAGGCAAGCGGGGACCGTTGTTCCACCAGGTCAATCACTGCAACGGCACCCTACCCTTTCCGGCAGATTTCTCGCCTTGCCTCCCGCTCCAACTGCATGCAAGGAGTGCTGCAAGACACAGGGACAAGAGGCATGGCGGCGGAAGCATCGGGCAGTGATCTGGTTCAGGTGGTGGCGCTGCTTGCTGCCGGTGTCGTCGCCGTTCCCATCTTCAAGCGCATGGGCCTCGGCTCGATCCTCGGCTATCTGGCTGCCGGCGTGGTGATCGGCCCGTTCGGCCTCGGCGTCTTTTCCGAATCGGAAGCCATTCTTCATGTCGCCGAACTCGGCGTGGTGATGTTCCTGTTCATCATCGGGCTGGAAATGCAGCCATCGCGGCTCTGGGGCCTGCGCCGCGAGATCTTTGGCCTCGGTGCGTTGCAGGTCGGCGTCTGCGCGCTCCTGCTGACCGGGGTCGGCATGGCTGGAGGGTTTCCAATCGCGCAATCCTTCGTCGCCGGCGCCGGGTTCGTGCTGACCTCGACAGCGATCGTCATGCAGCTTCTCGAGGAACGCGGCGAAATCGCCGCGCCGAAAGGCCAGCGCATCGTATCGGTCCTGCTGCTCGAGGATCTTGCCATCGTGCCGCTGCTGGCCCTGATCGCGTTTCTGGCGCCCGGCGGTGCCGACACCAGCCTATCGGAGCGGCTGACCGAGGTCGGCATCGGCCTCGCCGCGATCGTCGGCCTGGTTGTGGCCGGCCGTTATCTGCTCAATCCGTTCTTCCGCATCCTGGCGGATGCCCGTGCCCGCGAGGTGATGACGGCGGCGGCACTTCTGGTCGTTCTCGGATCCGCGCTCGCCATGCAGCTCAGCGGCCTGTCGATGGCGATGGGCGCCTTCCTGGCCGGTGTGCTTTTGTCCGAATCGACCTTCCGCCATCAGCTCGAAGCCGATATCGAACCGTTCCGCGGCATCCTGCTCGGTCTGTTCTTTCTCGCGGTGGGCATGTCGCTCGACCTGCATGTGGTCGCGGCGAACTGGCGGCTGATTGCCATCTATGTCGTCGCCTACATGGTGATGAAGGCATTCGGCATCTACATCGTCGCCCGTATCCTGAAAACCAGCCACCGCGAGGCGCTTGAGCGCGCGGTCTTCATGGCGCAAGGCGGTGAGTTCGCCTTTGTCCTTTATTCGGCGGCCGCGGCGGTCGGCATCATCGACGGCAACGCCAATGCGACGCTGACGGCGATCGTCATCATCTCCATGGTGCTGACGCCGCTGGCCATCATCGCCTTGCGCTATCTGACGCCGCGCGACGAGCAGTCGCTCGACGGCGTCGACGTCGCCGATGGCCTGACCGGCAGCGTGCTGATCATCGGCTTCGGCCGCTTCGGCCAGATCGCCAGCCAGCCGCTGCTGCTGCGCGGCATCGACGTCTCGATCATCGACAATGACGTCGAAATGATCCAGGCGGCGGCCGATTTCGGCTTCAAGGTCTACTATGGCGACGGCACGCGGCTGGACATCCTGCATGCCGCCGGTGCCGGCCGGGCGCGCGCCGTGCTGATCTGCGTCGACAAGGCCGATGTGGCTGTTCGCATCGCCCAGCTGATCAAGGCCGAATTCCCACTGCTCACCGTGCTGGCCCGCGCATTCGACCGTGGAACGGCGCTGCAGCTCATACGTGCCGGCGTCGACTACCAACTGCGCGAAACCTTCGAATCCGCACTTGTTTTCGGCGGCTCGGCCCTGGAATCTCTGGGCGTCGATCCCGAAGACGTGGCTGAAACGATCGAAGATGTCAGGCGCCGCGACACCGACCGCTTCGAAACCCAGCTCGCCGAAGGCATTCGCGCCGGACAGCGCTTCCTGAGAGGCAATATCGGCACGCCGATTCCGACACCGCTCTCGACGCCGCGCCGGCCTGGTCAGGCACTCAACGAAGAGACCGCGGGTGTGCTGCACAAATCCGAACCCGCCGATTGAGCAAGGAATCAGGTATGGAATTGGACAGCAGAGCCCTGTCGGTCACCAAATTCTGGCGCGATGCCGGCGAGGATGCCTGGTTCGAGAAGAACGAAGCATTCGATGCCGAGTTCCGCGACCGCTTTCTCGACCTGCACTACGCCGCCGCGCGGCGTGAATGCGACGACTGGCTGGAACATACCGAAGGCGCGCTGGCGCTGATGATCCTGCTCGACCAGTTTCCGCGGAACTGCTTTCGCGGCACCGGCCATATGTACGCGACCGATCCGCTCGCCAGATATTTCGCAGAGAAGGCGATCGCGGCTGGTCATGACCTGGCACTCGAGGAAGAACTCCGCGTTTTCCTCTACCTGCCCTATGAGCATTCGGAGCTACTGGCCGACCAGGATATTTCGGTCGAGCTGACGCAGGCCAGGGCCGAGCCCTATCTGAAGTATGCTGTCGAACATCGTGATATCATTGAGCAATTCGGCCGTTTTCCGCATCGAAACAGGATGCTTGGGCGCGAAACCACCTCGCAGGAGCAGACGTTCCTGGATGGTGGCGGCTTCTCGGGCTAAAGTTCGGCCGTCGCTTTGCCCAGAAATCAGGCCAGCCACCAATCCCGGCCGGACGACAATCGCTCGATGCCTGAGGTATCGACGGCGACCAGGCGGTCGGTGATGCTGCGACCGCTGACAACCAGGCCGGGCGCGATCTCGGCCAGCGGCGCCAGCACGAAGGCGCGCTCCAGCATGCGCGGATGCGGCACCTCCAGCCCGGTCTCGTGGATGACGCGGTCGCCGAACACCAGAATGTCGATGTCGATCAGCCGCGGCCCCCACCGCTCCTCGCGCACCCGCTTCAGCTTGCGCTCCGCATCGAGGCAGAGGTCGAGCAAGGCACGCGGTGCAAGCACGGTGGAAATTTCGGCGGCCGCATTGAGAAAATCCGGCTGATCGAGCTTGCCCCAGGGCGGTGTGCGATAAAGCGAGGAGACGCCGGTGACACGCGTATCCGCGTCGGCATCCAGCATGCGCAGCGCCGCGCTCATGGATTTCGCCGGATCGCCAAGATTGCCGCCAAGGCTGAGATAAACGGTACTATTCGGGCCAGACAACGGTCACCTCGACATAATCGAGCACGCCGGGCACTGGTGCGTTCGGCTTGCGCACCGTGATCTCGGCTTTCTTTATCTGCGGAAAACGCGCCGTCAGCGCACGGGCCACTTCGAGCGCCAGCGACTCGATCAGAAAACGGCGCTGCCCGGTGATGATCTTTTCAATGACGCTGAATGCAACGCCGTAGTGGACTGTATCCTCGATCGAATCTTCGGCAAGCGCCCGGCCTGGATCAACGGTCAGAACGGCATCGACATAGAAGCGCTGGCCGAGCCGTTCCTCCTCGTCCAGCACGCCGTGCCGGGCAAAGAAAGCGCAGTTCTTCATGCGGATGACATACATCGATCAGTTTCTCGCCCGGTCGGTTTGACGCGCCAGCATAGCATCGGCGAGCGCCAATGCGTCCACGTTGAATGCGACATCGTGGACGCGAAACAGATCGGCGCCCTGGAGCCTCAAAATGACGCTGGTCGCCGCTGTTCCGACCCCTCTGTCGGCGGCATCACGGCCGGTGACCGTGCCGATGAAGCGTTTTCGCGACGTGCCGGCCATCAGCGGCAGGCCGAGTGCATGCAATTCCGAAAAGCGTGCCATCAGGTCGAGATTTTCCTCCGCCGTCTCCTTGGCGAATCCGAAACCGGGATCGAGCACGATGTGATCATCGGCGATGCCGTTCTGGCGGGCGATTTCCAGCGACCTTCGCAGGAATGCCAACTGATCGGCAATCGCGTCCGGCAGCTTCTGGCGATCCCGCCCGGTATGCATGATGACAAGCCCGGCGCCGGTATCGGCGGCGACACGAGCAATATCGGGCTCGCGCTGCAAACCCCAGACATCGTTGACGATATGCGCGCCGGCGGCGACCGCCAGCCGCGCCGTGTCGGCGCGATAGGTATCGACCGAAATCAGCACCTCGTTCACGCCCGCCAGCGCTTCGATCACCGGCAGGATGCGGGCCTGTTCCTGGCTGGCCGATACCGCGGCAGCACCTGGGCGCGTCGATTCTCCCCCGACATCGACAACCAGTGCCCCTTCCCCGATCATGCGGCGCGCCTGGGCCAGCGCCTTTTCAGGAGCGTCGAACTGGCCGCCGTCGGAAAAGCTGTCGGGCGTGACATTGAGGATGCCGACGACCACGGCCTTGCCGCCAAGGTCGAGATGGCGTCCATGCGCCAATTGCCATCGCCTGGCCGTCATTGCTCATCGACCATGGAGTTCATCAATCATGTGTGATCCCTGGCGGATCAATTTCATTGCGCCGGCAACGGCCGTAAAGCAAGGTGGTCGAAGAGGCAACATGATGAAACGATCCATGCTTGGCATGAAAAAACAGTCCTTGGGCGTGAAACAATCCTTGGCTTGCGCGCTGCTGCTCGCCATAACGCCGCACCCGGCGGCGGCGGCCAATCTCGTCAAGACGTACAGCTATTTCGCCATTGGCGGCAGCACCCTCGACGACATCGAGGCACAACTCTCCAAACGCGGCCCGGAGGTGAAAAGCACCGGCACGCGGCACCCGGGCGCCACGCAAATGGCCTTCACCACCCGTATCAGCTATGCGCAGACACCGAGTTCCTGCCGGATTGCCGACGCGGTGGTGACCGTCAAGGTGAAGGTGATCCTTCCCGAGTGGCGCCGGCCGCGCAAGGCCGATGCCGATGTCAGGCTGTTCTGGGATACGCTGTCGGCCGACATCAAGCGCCATGAGGAGCGCCATGTCGAAATCGCCAAGAACCATGGCGGCGAACTCGAAGAGGCCTTGAAGGCCACCTACCCGCAAAAGAACTGCAACGCCGCCAAGGCCAAGGCGGCCGCGATCACCGCGGCTGTTCTGGCCAGGCACGACCGCGCCCAGCTTCAGTTCGACCGCGTCGAAAGCGTCAATTTCGAAAGCCGCATCTTGCGGCTGCTGCGCTACCGCATGGAGCGCATCGGCAACGGACGACTGCCGCCGGCCTGAACGCACCCGAACTGAAAGCCAATTCACCGAAACGTAGTGCCAGATTCGAAAAACTTTCGAGCCGCCGTCGAAACCGGCCTATATGGGACGACATATATCAGGCTCGCCAGACGAGCTTAAAACACCAATGCGATCCAAACGGTCATGAAGCCGGAGCGGCTGAACAGCGCCGGTCAAATCGCAAGCTTATGGATGAACGATCATGGACCAGGCTGTCGATGAGAAAACGATGGCGGAAACCGGCACGCCGATAACAGAGCGCGAAAAGAACGCCATCATCGGCGGCGTGCTGTTGTCGATGCTGTTGGCGGCACTCGATCAGACCATTGTCGCGCCGGCCATGCCGACCATCGGGCATGCGCTCGGAAACGCACACTATCTGCCATGGATCGTCACCGGTTATCTCCTGACCGCTACAGCCGTGGCTCCGCTCTACGGCAAGATTTCCGACGTCTACGGCCGCCGGCCGACCGTCTATGCCGCGATCCTGATCTTTTTGGCGGGATCGCTGGTCAGCGCGATGGCCCCCAACATGTTTGTGCTGGTTGTCGGGCGGGCGATCCAGGGCGCCGGTGGCGGCGGCTTGTTCGCTTTGACGCAGACCGTCGTCGGCGATCTCGTGCCGCCGCGCGAGCGGGCACGCTATGCCGCCTGGTTCTCCGGCACATGGGCTGTCGCCAGCATTGCCGGTCCGTTGCTCGGCGGCACTTTCGCAGAGCACCTGCACTGGTCACTGATCTTCTGGATCAACATTCCGCTTGGTTTTCTTGCGATGGCGATCATCAACAAGCCGCTCAAGAAACTGCCCATTGCCGCAAAGCGCCATCGCATCGACGGCCTGGGCGCGCTGCTTCTGATAATTGCCACGGCGCTGCTGCTGCTCGCCTTGAACTGGGGCGGCAGCGCCTATCCCTGGACTTCGCTTGAAGTCATCGGCGTTCTCTGCGGTTCGGCGATTTTCTGGAGCGCTTTTGCCTTGCGGCTCATGCGCGCCGCCGAGCCGCTCATCTCACTCGAAGTGCTTGGCAATCCAATCGTTCTGGCGGGCACGCTTTCGATGTTCCTGCTTCAGGCCGCAAGCGTCGGCATGGCTGTGTACCTGCCCGTCTATCTTCAGGCGGTGCTCGGCTTGTCGGCAGCGGAGTCGGGCATCGCGATGCTTGGGCTTCTGCTGGGGACCGTCGGCGGCGCGGCATTCAGCGGGCGTATGATCCCGCATTTCACCCACTACAAGCGCATTGCGATGGTGGGCGTCGTCTTCAGCATGCTGTGCCTCTGCCTGCTGGCCGTCGTCGCAGGATATGCAACGCTGCTGGAGGTCGAGGTCTTGACGATTTGCATCGGGTTTGGAACCGGAACGACGTTTCCGGTCACCACCGTGTCGGTCCAGAACGCCGTCGATCGCGTGCATCTCGGCGTCGCGACGGGCGTGCTGACATTCCTGCGTTCGCTTGGCAGTGCGCTTGGGGTCGCCATGCTCGGCGCGGTCGCTCTGGGCTACGGCTTGCCGCTTGCCGGTGAAGGCGTGCGGATCGCTGGCCATAGCGCGACGATCGAGCCGTTCGTGATGATCTTTGCCGTCGCCGCCGCTACATTGCTGCTGGGGCTGATCACGCTGACGCTGATGCCCGAAAAGGAGCTTCGCGGCTACGCCGACAATGCGGCGCCGATGCTGGCCGAGTAAAGTTCAGCCGGAGACGCCGAGCTTCTTCTGCAGGCTGGTCGATGAGGTCGTGTACTGGAAAACGATGCGCTCGCCGGGGCTGATGATGCGCTTGGCGGCCTGCGCCATCAGCGCCACTTCGTGGAAACCCGACAGGATCAGCTTCAGCTTGCCCGGATACCAGTTGATATCGCCGACCGCGAAGATGCCGGGCACCGATGTCTGGAATTTTTCGGTATCGACCGGAATGAGGTTCTCGTGAAGGTTGAGACCCCACTCCGCGATCGGTCCGAGCTTCATGGTCAGGCCGAAGAACGGCAGCATGCGCGTGCAAGGCACCTCGACGTCGCCATCCGGTCCCTTGATGGTGGCCGATGACAACTGGCCGTCGGCACCGGTCAATCCGGTCACCTGGCCGACCTGGAATTCGAGCTGCTTCATCTCCTGCATGGCATACATCTTGTTGACGCTGTCGGGAGCGGCGCGGAACTCAGGCCGCCGGTGCACCAGCGTCACGCTCTTTGCCACCGGCTGCAGGTTCAGCGTCCAGTCGAGCGCCGAGTCGCCGCCGCCGACAATGACGAGGTCGTGGCCGCGAAAATCCTCCATCCGGCGCACCGAATAGAAGACGCTCTTGCCTTCATAGGGCTCGATGCCGGGGATCGGCGGACGCTTGGGCTGGAAGTAGCCGCCGCCGGCGGCAATCACCACCACCTTGGCCTCGAACACCTCGTTTTCGTCGGTGGTGACGCGAAAACTGCCGTCCTCCAGTTTTTCCAGGCTGGAAACCATTCGGTTGTAGCTGAAATCGGGCTTGAACGGCGCGATCTGCTCGAGCAATTTGTCGACCAGCCCCTGCGCCGAGATCGAAGGCCAGCCTGGAATGTCGTAGATCGGCTTTTCCGGATAAAGTTCCGCGCATTGGCCGCCCGGCCGATCGAGAATGTCGATCAGGTGGCACTTCATGTCGAACAGGCCGAGCTCGAACACGGCAAACAGGCCGACCGGCCCTGCCCCGACAATAAGCACGTCTGTCCTGGTGATGTCGGTCATGCCTGTGCCTCGCTGCGCATGACCCCGAAAATCGGAACGATTTTCGGAAAGGATCATGCGCAAATAAAAGTGCTACAGCGTCCGTTGCGCGTCCAAGAGGACGCGCGGCGCTGTGGTGAAACAGCAGGACACTGCATGAC
>NZ_RZPL01000770.1:0-2552 GCF_004022805.1 Mesorhizobium sp. M7A.F.Ca.CA.002.04.1.1
GAACTGAGCTTACGAAAGTCAAAAAAGCCCCGGAGACGGGGCTTTTTTATTGGAGCGAGGGTAGGCATAATCGGCCAGATCATCATCCTGAACGGTGCGCCGCGATCGAAAAACAAGCATCGCCAAGGCTGTTCAGGAGTGCTTCGATGGCGTCTGGATCAATCTCGGTGTCGACGTTTGCGATCAGGCCATGCCGCCGCGCTATCGACCCGAGATGGGATTGCGGCCCGGTGGCGCGCCTGTGGCAGGAAGAGGTGCACCGGCCCGGCGTGTACGATCTGGAAGTCGACACGTCGCTCCTGAGCCCTGGGCAATGCGCGGACACGCTCGCAGAGCAGCTTCGGCAAGGACCGTATCGAACAGCGTTTCGGAAATGTCCAACCCATCCAGCGCCGCCCTTGAGGCGTTTTGACCGGCATGCCGCCGCAGGCGAGTTCGTCCAGATCGGCGAATTTACATCCCGCAAAGGGCCGGCGATTGCATGGTGGAGCTCTCAGCGGCCGCGCTGTCCGACTCGAAACGGGTCAGCAAATATCCGCACGCCTTCCAGATCGCGACCATCAGGGATGCGCCCGCATAGCCATCCACGGCATAGTGCCAGCCAAGCACGACGGATCCGACCATAATGACGCCGCGAATAACCACATCACAACACCGGCCAGCCGAGACCGCCGCGTTGCATAGAGAGCGAACAGCACCGCCATCGCAACGTGCAGGGATGGGAAGGCGGATATACCGACGCTGCCGGTAGTTGCGCCGGTGTAGCCACCCCACAGCATATCCTGCGTGTTGAGCGCCCAGATTGGATAGATGCGATCGGCGGTGGCGAGTGCTTGCATGAGGGCGTGAAAGTCGTTGCCGAACCCCAATCGCTCGTAAAAGCAAGGGCCAGCCGACGACAGGCCCATCGCGAGGAAGAAGCCACCCAGCGTCCACACCGTCATGAAGCTCATCAGGAACTGGTGACGCAGCTTCGTATCCTTGCGTGCGATGCACACGGTGAAAACCGCGGTAATGAGCACGACGAACCAGAAATTGTAAGCGATGTTGATGATCTTCAATGCAAGCGGCGACTGGACGGTAAACCACAACCATTCGTGCGGGGCTCGACCGAAATGCAGGATGCGGTCGGCCTGAGCCAATGCCTTGTCCCATGCAAACGGAGAGAGGATTGCAATGGCTCCCTTCAACACACCGATCGCGGATATGAAGGCAAGACCCGCACCCAGGCCATTCAGGCTGTTGGCAATGCGTTCGGCGTCGCCAAAGAATCTACCCAGTGACTTGAGGAAGGTGTGCAGCGGTTCGGTATCCCGCTGGACCAGCGCAAGATGGAGAAGCGTCCCAAGTGCAAAGGCTGAGCCGCAAATCCAGAAGGCGATGAAAAGATACTCAGCGTATTCCTCCAGAACGCCGAAATCCGGCATGTTTCCAGTGTGCCACCCGACTGCGCTTGCCAGAAGCAGCGCAGCGGCAGCCATAGCGTGCAGCAGCCGGTGTCGCCAAAAGGCATCCGCCAAGATGCCAAGAAAAGCACGCTCGACAATTGCCCCCGCCAGTGGGGCCGATGCCGCAACCGAATGTTCCATGGTTTTGAAGCCCCACAGCTCGCCACGCGTTAGCATTTTACCGTGAGATGGTTCGATATTTCCTAATCAGACGATTAGAGTTGCAAACGGTTGAGTCGGCACTGGGCACGGCCGGGCATTAGAATCGGCTTCTGGACTGAACGGCGCTTGTTAGTCCGATATTCTCGACCCGGTCCACCACATCATTGGCGGACCTCCCGCTCTCAATTTTTGAGTGCAGTCCGTATCTTTTCGGCGTTACCGACCAGAATCTCCGGCTTCTCCATCTCGCCCGTGTGCGGCTTCAGCGGGATGCCGTCGAAGCGCGGAATGACATGCACATGCAGATGATAGACGGTCTGCCCTGAGGCCGGCTCATTGAACTGCATGACGGTGACGCCATCGGCGCCGAAGGCCTTTTTCACCGCCAGCGCCACTTTCTGAACGGCGCTCAAGAGATGGCCGAAAATTGACGGATCGGCATCGAGAAGGTTGCGCGACGGCGCTTTCGGCACCACCAGCGTATGGCCGGGCCCCTGCGGCATCACATCCATGAAGGCGATGACCGCGTCATCCTCGTAGACACGGTGCGAGGGAATTTCGCCGCGCAGGATCTTGGCGAAAATGTTGTCGGTATCGTAGGCGGCCTCGGTCATGGCGAACGCTCCGGATTGTGCCTTCGTGTAGCGAAGGCGTCGAAATTCGGCAAGATAATCGTCGCCCCCCAGCCGGCCAGCCGGGGCTACTCCTCGAGATCCTTGCGGAACGGGGTATGCTCTTCCAGATATTCGCTCATCCGCTCCACCTCCTGCCGTTCGCGCCGAAGATAGTCGGCGACGGCGTTGCGCAGGCCTGGGTGCGCAATGTAGTGCGCGGAATGCATGGTCACCGGCCGGTAGCCGCGCGCCAGCTTGTGCTCGCCCTGCGCTCCCGCCTCGACCACCTTGAGCTTGCGCTCGATGGCGAAGTCGATCGCCTGATGAT
>NZ_RZPL01000771.1:0-2552 GCF_004022805.1 Mesorhizobium sp. M7A.F.Ca.CA.002.04.1.1
CCTTCAGCTTCAGATTGGGCTTGATGCCGTCGACGGCGGCATCAAATTTGGTTTTTGAAATGCCTTTCGCCTTGGCCTGCGGCCAGAGGTCGTTCTGCAGCCAGGCGCGGAACTGGTCGTCGATCTTTGCGGCGGAGGCGGGGGTGGAAAAGACCGAGAGAAGAACTGCAAAAAAGGAAAACAGAGCCAATCTGAGAGGTTTGCGTTCCTTCGCACCCCCCTCTGTCCTGCCGAGGGGGGTGCTTGGCACCAGCCTTGGTGGACACGCAAAAATCATGCTCCGCATCCTCTGCCGCAACTTTGTCAAAACGCCGTCCGCGAACGCAGCGCCGCGGCCAGCGTGCCCTCGTCGAGATAGTCGAGTTCGCCGCCGACCGGCACGCCATGCGCAAGGCGCGTCACCTTGATGTCGAAGCCGGACAACTGGTCGGTGAGGTAATGCGCGGTCGTCTGGCCCTCGACCGTCGCATTGACGGCGAGGATGATCTCCTTGACCTCGCCGCCGGCGACGCGATCAACCAGCGAGCGCATGTTGAGCTGCTCGGGGCCGATGCCGTCGAGC
Organism: Mesorhizobium sp. M7A.F.Ca.CA.002.04.1.1; assembly: GCF_004022805.1. NCBI lineage: Bacteria > Pseudomonadati > Pseudomonadota > Alphaproteobacteria > Hyphomicrobiales > Phyllobacteriaceae > Mesorhizobium > Mesorhizobium sp. M7A.F.Ca.CA.002.04.1.1. The sequence continues at coordinate 563 of NZ_RZPL01000771.1, forward strand.
GGCGACAGCGTGCCGCCGAGCACGTGGTAGCGCACATTCATCGCCGCCGCGCGCTCCAGCGCCCACAGGTCGGAGACGTCCTCGACGACGATGATGGTGCCGGCATCACGGCGCGGATCGGTGCAGATCATGCAAGGGTCCGATGTATCGACATTGCCGCAGGTCGAGCAGATGCGCACCTTGTCGGCCGCCTCGGCCATGGCGGCGGCAAGGGGCGACAAAAGCTGCTCTTTCTTCTTGATCAGATGAAGGGCGGCACGCCTGGCCGAACGGGGTCCCAGCCCCGGCACCTTGGCCAGGAGCTGGATCAGACGTTCGATCTCGGGACCGGCGATTCGCTTCGACATCGCTCTGATCTAGAGCAATTCCAGGAAAAGTGCGAAGCGGTTTTCCGTCCGGAATTGCGTCAAAACGAAAAGCTGGAGCGGTTCACCGTTTCCGCGAAACGGTGAACCGCTCCAGGATTTTTCAGAGCGCTTTGGAACATCTGCATCCGCATGACCGCCATATTGGGCCTTGGCGGACCGCGGGGCGCAGATCAGTTGGTCTCGAGCGGCCGGCCCTGGCTGACAATCATCGCGCCAATGGCGTCTGTGTTCTCAGGCGTCGACTGGAACCCCATCGACGCCTCTTGCGGCGCGTCTTGAACCGACGAGATGACCCTTGTGTTCAAGCTTCCGCCAAAACGCGCGGCATCCGGCTCTTCCATCGGCTCCTGCATCGCCACCACCGTCGGCTCTTGCGAGACACGCGCGGATTTCGCGGCCGGCGCGGCGGCGGCGGTCACATAGGTCTGCTGGGCGGGAGCGGATCGAACGGTTGCCGTCCTGGCTGGACGCACCGGCTCGGCGGACGCGACCATCGTCACCGGCGCGGCTGACTTGTCGGGCGCCGCCGAGGCAATAGCGACCTGCGGCTCATCCGGCAGCGGCTGCCAGTTGCGGCCGCGCTTCTCGTAGAAGGCATTGCCGCCGGCAACCATGGTGTAGTGCATGTTCTTGTAGGGGAAGCGGAGGCCGGCTGTGTGGAAGAACATGGTGTTCTTGAGCTTGGACTTGCGCTCGCCCTTCAGCACCGCGTCGGCGGCTTCCTCGACATCGGGCATTGCGCGTGAATTCATCGGCCTTGTCATGACACCAGGCGCGAACTGCCCGGGCTCGCCCACCACTTGGCAGATGGTGCTGCCATGATTGCCGGAGCGCAGCCGGTTCATCACCACCGTGCCGACCGCGATCATGCCGTCGCGGCTCGAGCGGTTGGACTCGAAGAACATCGCCCGTTCCAGGCATTCCTTGTCCTTCGGCGTGTGGCTGTAGGCCCCTGAACTCAGGAAACCTGGCGTGATGGCGTCGGTCAGGCTGGCGACGGACATGCCGTGTGAAGTGGTCTGGCTGCAGGCAGCCAAAAACAGGGGTGAAATGACGGCGCCGAGCAACAGCGGCGTCTTCCATCGCGTGGAAATCAACAGGTAACCCTCTCACTTCGTGCCCGCCCCCAGGCTGCGGCAAGAATGAGACACTTTCGGGCAAAATGATGGCCAAAACGTTATTAACAACGTACTGTTGCCAAATTGGCACAATTTCGTGGCTTTCCAGATAGATCGAGCCGTCATTTCACAAAAGCGATGACCGCTCTCTCTTTGTTTCGCCGCAATTGCCCCAAGGGAAAGCACCACGCGATTTTTCCTGAAGCGATCTACCGCCCGGCCGCTATCGCGGCCGGCTGGCCAGGCTCAAGCTCCTCGACCTTCTCCGAAAACAGGCCGCGCCGGAGGAACAGCGTCCGCGCCTCCCTGGCCGTCGGCGCGATCTTTCCCGGCCAGTCGCTGTCTATGAACTCAGCCTTGGTGAAGTCCGGATTTGTCTCGCTTGCCGCCTCGAGGAATTCGGCGATCTCCAGCACGATCGCGCGCTCGTCCTTCGAAAGCGCGGATGTGCCGGCTTCGATCGATGGGCGATGGAGGAAATCCTCGAACAGATAGAAATAACCC
>NZ_RZPL01000772.1:0-2547 GCF_004022805.1 Mesorhizobium sp. M7A.F.Ca.CA.002.04.1.1
TCACCGGGCTGTTTCAGAAACGCAAGCTGGAGCTGATCTTGATCTGGCTGGCGATCTCGGCCTTGAACGAGTTCTTCATCGGCAGCGGCGCCGCCAGGCTGCTGTTCATCACCGAGTTTGGACCGTTCTTCGCCGCCGGCGTGCTGGTCCACCACCTGCATGCGCATGGCCGTTCACTGCCTGCAATGCTGCTGCTTGCCGCCGCGTTCCTGATCTCCTGCGGCACGCTGTCGGTGACGCAGCACTGGATGCTTGGCCACTACGGCATTGCCGTTTCGTCGGCCAATCTGGTCATCGCCAACGTCGTCATGCACGCGGCCTTGATCGGTGCGGTGCTGCTGCGCGGCCGTATCAGGGCATCGGGGCTCACCCTGGCGCTGGGCGGGCTGACCTATCCGCTCTATTTGCTGCACCAGGACATCGGCTATCTCGTCATCAATGCGGCAACGCCCCTTATCGGCAAATGGTTTGCCGCCTTTGGCTGCGGCGCACTTATGCTTTTCGTTTCGTGGGCAATCTGGCGCGCCTGCGAACGACCCGCACAGCGGCTGCTGAGGATTTGGCTCGGCCGCGCGGTCGATGCTGGCCTGGCGCGATTTCGTCGCGTCTCAGCCGGAGCGCAGCCCGCCGAATGAAAAAGGGCGCCTCGCGGCGCCCTCCTCATTTCGATCTCTTGCGCTACTTACTGCGGCAGCTTGTCGTCGACACCCTTCACATAAAAATTCATGCCGAGCAGCGTGCCGTCATCGGCGACTTCGCCATCCTTCAGCCACGGCGTGCCGTCTTGCTTGGCGATCGGCCCGGTGAAGGGGTTCCAGCCGCCGGCGATCTTCTTCTCGGTGGCCTCCGCCATCGCCTTCACGTCGTCGGGCATGTTGGTGTAGGGGGCGAGCTTGACCGCGCCGTCCTTGATGCCAAGCCAGACATTGTCCGGCTTCCAGGTGCCGTCGAGGGCTGCCTGGACCCGGCTGATGTAATAGGGACCCCATTCGTCGGTGAGCGAGGTCAGCTGCGCGTTCGGCGCGAACTTGATCATGTCGGAGGACTGGCCGAAGCCGTGCAGCTTGCGCTCCTCGGCCACCTGCAGGGCAGCGGTCGAATCGGTGTGCTGGACAATAATGTCGGCACCCTGGTCGAACAGCGCCTTGGCGGCGTCGGCTTCCTTGCCCGGATCGAACCAGGAATTCACCCAGACGATCTTGGCCTTGAAGTTCGGGTTGATCGACTGCGCGCCGAGCATGAAGGAGTTGATGCCCATCACCACTTCGGGGATCGGGAAGGAAACGATGTAGCCGGCAACGCCTGCCTTCGATTCCTTGGCGGCGATCTGGCCGAGCACATAACGGCCTTCATAGAAACGCGCATTGTAGATGCCGAGATTGTCAGATGTCTTGTAGCCGGTGGCGTGCTCGAACATCACCTTCGGGAATTTCTTGGCGACCTTCACTTCTGGGTCCATGAAGCCGAAGGAGGTGCCGAAAATGATCTTGCAGCCTTCGCGTGCCAGGCGCTCGAAAGCGCGGTCGGCGTCGGGGCCTTCCGAGACGTTTTCAAGATAGGCGGTTTCGACCTTGTCGCCGAGCGCCTTCTCCACTTCGAGACGGCCCTGGTCGTGCTGGTAGGAATAGCCGAAATCGCCGATCGGGCCGGTGTAGACCCAGCAGGCCTTCAGCTTGTCCGCGGCCTCGGCCGTCGCTGCCAGCGACATGGCGGCGGTCGTGGTCATCAGGGCAATAAGCAGTTTTTTCATCGTGTTACCTCTCTGAGTTAGCCTTGGAGCTTCCCGTTTGTTTTTGTTGTCAACGATCCGGAACGAATGGCTGCCCCAAGGAAGCCGGCGTGTTCATCATCGTCAGACGCTTGTTGCGCGAGATTAGAACGAGAACCACGACGGTTGCCAGATAGGGCAGCGAAGAAAGGAACTGTGAGGGCACTGGAATGCCAAAAGCCTGTGCATGAAGCTGGCCGATCCATACCGCGCCGAAGATGTAGGCGCCGGCCAGCACCCGCCATGGCCGCCAGGAGGCGAACACCACCAGCGCCAGCGCGATCCAGCCGCGGCCGGCGCTCATGTTCTCCACCCATTGCGGCGTGTAGACCAGCGAGAGATGGCCGCCGGCGAGACCGGCACAGGCGCCGCCGAAGATGACCGCGAGGTATCGGTAGCGGATGACCTTGATGCCAAGCGCATGCGCCGAGGTGTGGCTGTCGCCGATCGAACGCAGCGTCAGCCCGGTGCGGGTCTTGAACAGGAACCACATGACGGCGGCGGTCAGTGCGATCGAGATGTAGAAGATCGGATCCTGGCCAAACAGCAGCCTGCCGACCACAGGGATTTCCGTCAGGCCGGGAATGTCGAGGTTGGGCAGCCTTTCGCCGGGCTGGCCGACGAAGCTGGTGCCCATCATGCCGGACAGGCCAAGGCCGAGCAGCGTCAGCGACAGGCCGGTCGCCACCTGATTGGTGGCCAGCGACAGCGTCATGACGGCAAACAGCAGCGAGAACACCGCGCCCATGGCAATGGCCGCCAAAAGGCCGATCCAGGGT
>NZ_RZPL01000773.1:0-2544 GCF_004022805.1 Mesorhizobium sp. M7A.F.Ca.CA.002.04.1.1
GGCGGCTGCCATATCAGCCATGGTCGAACGGGACCTGACCGGTGAGATGGAGCGGGCGGCGAGCGCGGTGGTGACGGCGCTTTCGTCGGGGAAGGCCTTGCTCATCGCCGGCAATGGCGGCTCGGCCAGCGACGCCATCCACATTGCCGGCGAACTGGTCGGCCGCTTTCTCAAGGAGCGCAAGGCCTACAATGTCATCGCGCTGCCGGCCAATGCGGCGGTGCTGACCGCCTGGGGCAACGACTATGGCTTCGACACGGTGTTTTCGCGCCAGGTCGAGGCGCATGGCGCGGCCGGCGGCGTGCTTCTGGCAATCTCGACCAGCGGCAATTCGCCGAGCATCCTCGCCGCCGCCGAACAGGCACGGAGGATGGACATGACGGTGATCGGCATGACCGGCGATACCGGCGGCAAGCTGAAACCTCTGTCCGATATCCTGCTCAACGTTCCGTCGACCTCGACGCCGATCATCCAGCAGGGGCATCTGTGCCTTTATCATCATCTGTGCGAGGTGGTCGAAGCGCGCCTCAGCAATGGCTGATCCCACGACCTCTGGCCGCTATCCGCTGGCTGAGCCGGGCCTGTGGGTCGAGCAGGTCGGCTCAAAGGTGTTCGCCGCCGGCTCTCCGGCGCTGTTCCTCGACCGCGACGGCACCATCAATATCGATACGGGCTATCCGGATGATCCTGGCGAAATGGTGCTGCGCGCGGATATAGCCGCGGTGATAGCCGCCGCCAACGGGGCCGGCATTCCCGTCATCGTCGTCACCAACCAGTCCGGCATCGCGCGCGGCTATTTCGGCTGGAGCGATTTCGCCGCCGTCAATGGCCGCGTGCTCGAACTGCTACGCGCCGACAATGCGTTCGTCGACATGGTCCTTGCCTGCGCCTATCACGAGGCGGGCTCCGGCCCGCTCGCGGCCGCAGATCATCCGATGCGCAAGCCCAATCCGGGCATGCTGCTGGAGGCGGCCAGTCGCCTCGGGCTCGATCTGCGGCGTTCGCTGATCGTCGGCGACAAGGAGGCCGACATGGAGGCGGGACAACGCGCCGGCCTCTCGCAGGGCTGGCTGGTGGACGGGCAAGCGGCTGTCCGACGGGGCTTCACAATTCGGCCTTGGTGCGACCGCGCGGACTTCGACGGCCTGCTCGCCGCAATAGCTGCACTTGGGGCCGCCTCGGGCGCGCCCTAACGGTTTATACCCGATCGTTGTCCCGCCAGGCTTCATAGAGCTTGGCCTCGGTGGCGAACGAATACACCATCACCAGCATCGAATAGACGAACCCGTGCCGGCCGCACAGGAAGTAGCGCTTGGCCAGGTAAAACTTCAGGAAGTTGCCAAGCGGCGACAGCACCAGTCTTATCAGGCCAGGCTTCTTGGCTCGTTCGACCAGCGTGGCGACCTTGAGGCTGGAGTAGGTGTTGGCTCTCGCCAGATCCTCGGCAATAGTCATTTCGCGGCGATGCAGCAGCACGCCATTTTCTATGGTGCCGGTTTCGCCCGGCACCTCGAACGACTCATGGACCCGCAGATTGAGGTCCATGGTCGCCTTGTCGCGCCGGAAAAGACGCAGCAGCCTGTTGTGAAGCACCCAGCGGTGCGCATAGCCATAACCCTTCAGCTTGTCGCGGCGCCTGATGTACCATCCGTCGAAAGCATCGTTCCCAAGCTGCGTCACATTCGTGATCGACTGCCTGAGAACGTCATCGATGGCCTCGTCGGCTTCAATCGAAAGGCACCACGGTTGGGTGGCCTGATCGAGCGCGAATTGCCGCTGACGAGGAAAGCCCGGCCAATCATTGTGAAACAGCCTTATCGGGTAGCCCTTGGCGATGAACGCATTGACGACGTCCAGAGTGCTGTCCGTCGAGCCTGAATCGACGACGATGATCTCGGCGCAGAAGTCGACGCTTTCCAGGCATTCGCCGATCATGTCGGCCTCGTTCATACAGATGACCAGCGCCGAAACCGGGCTAGAAAATCGAGTCATCGTCCCACCCCACGGCACACTGTTCTCGGAATTGGGCTGCCCTGCGCCACCTGTATTATGCAATCCCGAAAGCGCTATGCGCTTTTCCCAGGAAAACCGTTACACACTTTTTCTGGAATTGCTCTAGGAAACCAGCAAGGTGGCTACGGCAGTACATCCGGCTCCACAGGAGAGCCTATCGAACGCCAAAGCGGCGCTGATATGGCGAGGCGCTCAGGCCGCATCGGCGAAAGCCGGTTGCGGTTCAACCGGCTCAAGGCTGTGCGAACGAGACCAAGCCTTCGTCCTTGACCCGGCGGATGGTGAGCGCTGTGCGCACCGTGTCGACATTCGGGGTCGAGGTCAGTTCCTCGATGACGAAGCTCTGGAAGGCGCCGAGGTCGCTCGCCACGCAATGCAGGAGGAAATCGGATTCGCCCGACACCATCCAGGCGTCGCGTACGATCGGCCAGCCGCGGGTGCGCTCGGCAAAGATGCGCAGCTCGGCATCGGCTTGATGATGCAGGCCGACGAGGCAGAAGGCAACGACATCAAGGCCGAGCGCTGGTGCGT
>NZ_RZPL01000774.1:0-2542 GCF_004022805.1 Mesorhizobium sp. M7A.F.Ca.CA.002.04.1.1
TTCCAGAAGGCATCGCCCTGCGCGAGACTCGCGGCAATGACGGCGTCGCCGACGAATTCCTGTTCGAGGCCAGCCGAGAGCACATCCTCGATCAACGCTCGCGAATCTTCCGACGAACGGCCTGATGAAATCTGCATCAGCACGTACCACGGCCAGTCCTCGATCAGCGGCCGCACCACACCCTGGGCATGCGCCAGGGTGAAATCATATGGCCGCCTGCCGATCAGTTCGAAAGCGGTGAGTGCTGCCCCGGCACGGTCCATGGCCAGGCCGAACAGCGAAAGTGCCGCCTCGGGCGACGACAGGCCGACGAAGGCGACTTCGCGCCCCTTCGGCTTCGGGAACAGCTTCAGCACGGCGGCGGTGATGACGCCGAGCGTGCCTTCGGCGCCGACGAACAGGTTTTTTAGATCGTAGCCGGTGTTGTCCTTCTTCAGCTTGCGCAGGTCGTCGAACACCTCGCCGGTCGGCAGCACCACCTCGACACCGAGGCAAAGTTCACGCGCATTGCCGTAGGCAAGCACGCCGGTGCCGCCGGCATTGGAGGAAAGATTGCCCCCGATCTGGCAGGAGCCTTGCGCGGCCAGCGACAGCGGGAACAGCCGGTCGGCGGCGTCGGCTGCCTCCTGCAGCGTCTGCAGGATGACACCGGCCTCGACCGTCACCGTGTTGGACAGGACGTCGATCTCGCGGATGCGGTTCAGCCGCGACAGCGACAGGACGATTTCGCGCCCGGACCTGTCCGGCACCTGCGCGCCGACCAGCCCGGTGTTGCCGCTTTGCGGCACGATCGGCGTTCCCGTCTCGGTCGCCAGCCGCATGATCCGGCTGACCTCGTCGAGGCTGCCCGGCCGCAGCACCAGCGACGTCGCGCCGTGCCAGAGCCCACGTCGCTCAATGAGGTAGGGCGCGATGTCCTGCTGATCACGCAGCGCATATCTGTCGCCGACGATCGCAGCGAAGCGATCGATGAGGGCGGGATCGAGTGTCTCTGTGATTTCGATCATGGGGGAAACTATGTTGCGGGTTGCGTGATGTCACGAGGGGCGGCTGCACGCGACAGCCGATCGTTGATCGCTTCGCCGAGCCCGTCGCAGGGAATAGGCTCGACGGCGATGGTGCGCGCGCCGCTGCGGTCGAGTGCCTGCATACAGGCGAACAGATTGCTCGCCGCTTCGCGCAGGTCACCGGTTTCGGACAAATTGAGGAAGGCTTCGGCGCGGTGCCAGCCTTGTGCCCTCTGGCCGCCGAAGCCGAGCAAAGCCTCGCCCTCGCCGACCGTGCCGGCATTGAGCCGCATCGCGGCACCTGGCGCATAGTGCGAGGCAAGCATGCCCGGCGCCTCGATACTGGCGGTGCCGCCGCGCAACAATTCCATGCCGATGGCGGCCTCGATCTCCTCGGCAGCGATGCCGCCGGGCCTCAGCAGCCGCATTCTTTCCCCCTCGGCCTTGAGAATCGTCGATTCCAGCCCGACCGGGGTTGCGCCGCCATCGACCACCAGCTTTATCCGCGCACCGAGATCGGCTGCCACCGCTTGCGCGGTCGTTGCGCTGATCCTGCCGGATGAATTGGCGCTGGGCGCGGCAAGCGGGCGGCCGAGCCTGGCGATCAGATCGCCGCCAAAGCCCCTCGGCATGCGCAAGGCGATTGTATCGAGCCCGGCGGTGACGAGCGGATGGATGCCGTTGCCGGGCCGTTGCGGCAGCACCAGCGTCAGCGGACCGGGCCAGAACGCGCGCGCGAGTTTCTTCGACAGCGGATCGAACAGCGCGAGGCGCTCGGCCATCGCCATGTCGGCGACATGGGCGATCAGCGGGTTGAAGCGCGGCCGCCCCTTGGCTTCGAAGATGCGCGCGACGCCGATGCCGTTGGTCGCGTCGCCAGCCAGCCCGTAGACGGTTTCCGTCGGGATGGCGACGACATCGCCCTCCCTGAGCAGCGCCAGCGCCCGCTCCAGCGCCTCGCCCGAGCCAAGTATTTCAGCCACTCTCGTCACCTCACAGATGCGGGGTGCGTAGTACGATGGCGGCCATTGGGCAAGTCGGCTGTTGGGTAACCGTTTGTTGGCGAGCAGGAGCATTGGCGATTTATCAATCCCTAAAATGCTATGGTTCCACGAAAGCCGGCATCAATTCCGGCCTGCTATCGAACAGCTTCTGGGCAAAGGGGAGCGACATCAGTGTCTGCGCGTATCCTGCTGGGTATCATTCTTGCTGTTGCGGCCGGCGAAGCCCAGGCGTCATCCCTGGTTTTTCCAGGCACGCCATCCTCCACACCATCGATCGTCAGGATCGGCGCTCCCAACCAGCCTGGAATCGTCGATGCGGTCAACACCAGCGATGCGCGGTCGGTGATGGCAGTAGGGGAAGCGCCGCCCGACGTCACCGATGAAAAGGTAGCGGCGATCCCGGACAAGCCCGCGACCGGACACGGCTTCCAGCCAGGCCCGATGGTCATCCGTGGCGGCGTTACCGGTCCCGATTTCCCGGCACCCGCGCCAACCGCTGCACCAGCGACCGGTGCCGCGCCGGCCGCTGGC
>NZ_RZPL01000775.1:0-2536 GCF_004022805.1 Mesorhizobium sp. M7A.F.Ca.CA.002.04.1.1
GCCCTGCGCGACAGGCACGTCGCCGGCGCCGATATACTCCAGGATGCGCAAGGCATTGGCGGTCGTCTTCTCGACTTCCGCATTGCCGCAGGTCGTGGTGACGCCGATGAGTTCGATGGCCGGCGAGCGATGCGCCATGACCAGCGCGATGGCGTCGTCGTGGCCGGGGTCGCAGTCGAACAGGATAGGAGTTGGCTTGGTCATCATGTCGTCTTTCACGCCGCCCGCTCGTAGCGCGCTATGGTTTTCTTGAAGCCGTCGAGGAAACGCCGGCCGTCCAGGCCGGTGCAGATGCGGGTGGTCTTGGGCCCGCCGCCGGGCAGCAATTGCCGGCCGCGATAGGCGACGGTCTGGCCGCGCGCCAGCCTGCCGTCGAGCACGACGTCGGCGAACAGCGGCTCGGTCATCGTCGCCAGGCCGGGATCGAAAGCCAGCGCCACGGTGATCACGTCATCCATCGGGAACCCGACGAGGTCGAAGAATTCGCGCCAGATGTCGATGTAGATCGGGAAGCTGTCGGCGATCATCTCAAGGACGGGATTGTCCTTGGCGACGGCCTGCATGTCGGCGATGTCGTCGCGCGTCAGCATCGAGTCGGCGACGCGGTTGTCCTCGCAGATGTCGAGGGGGACGAGGATCTTCTCGACATCGGCGTTGAGCACGATGCGCGAAGCCTCCGGATCGGCCCAGATGTTGTATTCCGACAGGGGTGTGATGTTGCCCGGCGTCTGGAAATTGCCACCGAGCACGATCAGCCGCTTGAGTGCACCGGTCAATCGCGGCTCCTGCAACAGCGCCATCGCCGCGTTGGTCAGCGGGCCGGTCGTCACCAGCGTGATCTCGCCCGGATTGGCCATGACCGTCTCGATGATGAAATCGACCGCATGTCCCGACGTGGCCTGCCGCACCGGCGTCGGCGCCGGCGGGTTGAACTTCTTCAGGCGATCGCCGAAGCGGGCGACAAGCCGTTTTTCGAAATGCACCGGCGCCTCCATGTCGGCCTTGGCGTTGCCGACGATCGGCCGCCACGCGCCGGCGTGAACCGGGATATCGTCACGCCCGGCGAGCGTCAGCGTGTTGAGGACGACGTTGGTGACCTGTTCGATCGGGCCGGCCGCACCGGTCACGGTGGTCACGCCCTCGAGCCGGAGTTTGGGATTGACCGCTGCAAACAGCACGGCGAGAATATCGTCGCCGGCTGAATCCACGTCGAGGATTATGCGTTCCATAAAGGCTTCCTTCACTGGGGATTTTTGCCGCCGGGTTCGGTGTTCCTGTCTACCGACAGCAGTTTCCGCATCGATTCCAGCGTCTCCGCGATGATCCTTGGACGCGCCCGGTAGGACAGCGCGAACAATGCGATCAGCGCAACGACATAGGGGACGGTGAGAACCAGGTAGGACGGATAGCCAAACGTCTGCAGGCGCAACGAAAAGGCATCGGCGAAGCCGAACAGCAGGCAGCCGGCCAGCACCTTCAGCGGATCGCCGTTGGAAAAGATCAGGATCGCCACCGCCATGAAACCACGGCCCGACGACATGTTTTCGGTGAACATGGTGATGTAGCCGAGGGACAGATGCGCGCCGGCGAGGCCCGCCAGCAATCCGCACAGCAGGGATGCGATGTAGCGGACGCGGGTGATCGAGATGCCAAGCGCCTCGGCGGCTTCCGGCTTTTCGCCGACGACGCGGATATAGAGGCCGAGCCGCGTCCTGTTGTAGCAGACGACCAGCAGCGGCACGGCGATGAAGGCGGCATAGACGAGCGGCGTGAAGCCGGAGATCAGCGGCGCCCAGGAGCCGAGAAGGTCGCGGGCGCCGGGCAGCTGGACTTTCGGCAGGCCGACGATGCCATGACCGACGATCGAACCGCGCGTGCCGAAGATCGCTTTCATCAGCGAGATCGTCATGCCGCCGGCCAGGATGTTGAGCGCCAGCCCGACGACAACTTCATTGGCCTTGAAGCTCACCACCAGGACAGCAAAAACCAGGGCGAAGACGAGCGCCGCCGCAACGCCGCAGGCGACGCCCGCCAGTGCGGAACCGGTCCAGATCGAACCAAGGACGGCGAAGAAGGCGCCGACCAGCATCTGCCCCTCGAGGCCGATGTTGAAGATGCCGGCCTTGGTGGTGAACGAGCCGCCAAGCGCGACCAGAAGGATGGGCGCGGTGGTGCGAAGCGTCGCCGCGATCAGCGCGACGTTGATGAGCTTGTCTAGAATTTCCATCGCCGCTCCCCTGCCTGGCTGTCGCCGCGCTTTCTCACCAGCACCTGGGCCGACACGCTGAGGATGATCAGCGCCTGGATCACGGTGATGATTTCGCGCGACGCGCTGGTATCGACCTCAAGCAGCAGCGATCCGTTGCGCAGGGCGCCGAAGAACAGTGCGGTGAAGATGGTGGCGACCGGCGAGCCATTGGCGAGCAGGGCGGCGATCAGCCCGTCGAAGCCGAAACCGGGAGCAAATCCTTCCATGAAGCGGTGGTGGACGCCGAGCGTCTCGACGCCGCCGGCCAGCCCGCCGACGGCCCCCGAA
>NZ_RZPL01000776.1:0-2533 GCF_004022805.1 Mesorhizobium sp. M7A.F.Ca.CA.002.04.1.1
AGACCCGCGAGCCGATCCTCGGCGGCACCGGCCAGATCTCCGGCAATTTCACCGCCCAGAGCGCCAACGATCTCGCCGTGCTGCTGCGCGCCGGCGCGCTGCCGGCGACGCTAACCGTCATCGAGGAGCGTACCGTTGGTCCGGGCCTTGGCCAGGATTCGATCCATGCCGGCAAGGTTGCCGGCATCATCGGTTCTATCCTCGTCGTTGCCTTCATGTTCGTCGCCTACGGCTTCCTCGGCTTCCTCGCCAACATCGCGCTGGCGGTGCACGTGGCGATGATCGTCGGCGTGCTCTCGCTGCTTGGCGCGACGCTGACCTTGCCTGGTATCGCCGGTATCGTGCTGACCATCGGCATGGCGGTCGATTCCAACGTGCTGATCTACGAGCGCATCCGCGAGGAGCGGCGCGCCGGCCGCTCGGTCATCCAGGCGATCGATACCGGTTTCACCAAGGCGCTGGCGACCATCGTCGATTCCAACATCACCTCGCTGATCGCCACCGTGGTGCTGTTCTATCTCGGTACCGGGCCGGTGAAGGGCTTTGCCATCACCTATGCCATCGGCATTCTGACGACCGTCTTCACCGCCTTCACCTTCACCCGTCTGCTGGTCTCGATCTGGCTGCGGCGTGCTCGCCCGAAGGAATTGCCGAAGGCGCCGGTGACCTTCGTTCCGCCCGGCACCAAGATCCCCTTCATGGGCATCCGTCGCTGGACGTTCACGCTGTCCAGCGCACTTTCGATCCTGTCGGTGGTGCTGTTCATGACCGTCGGCATCAACTACGGCATCGATTTCAAGGGCGGTTCGCTGATCGAAGTGCAGGCCAAGAGCGGCAATGCCGATCTCGCCGACCTCCGCGCGCGGCTGACCGAACTCAACATCGGTGAAGTCCAGGTGCAGCAGTTCGGTACGCCGAACGACGTGCTGATCCGCGTCGGGACGCAGGATGGTGGCGAAAATGCCGAGCAGACCGTCATCGACAAGGTGCGCGGCGAGCTGCAGGATAATTATGACTTCCGCCGCGTCGAAGTGGTGGGACCGACCGTGTCCGGCGAGCTCGCCAAGCAAGGCACGATCGCCATGCTGATCGCGTTGCTCGGTATCCTGATCTATGTCTGGTTCCGCTTCGAATGGCAGTTCGCGGTCGGCGCCATCGTGGCGACGGTGCACGATGTGGTCATGACGCTCGGCTTCTTCGTCATCTCCGGGCTGGAGTTCAACCAGTCGTCACTGGCGGCGATCCTGACGATCATCGGCTATTCGCTGAACGATACGATCGTGGTCTATGACCGTGTCCGAGAGGATCTGCGAAAATACAAGCGCATGCCGCTGCCGCAACTCCTGAACAACGCCATCAACGAGACGCTGTCGAGAACGACGCTGACCTCGGTGACGACGATCCTGGCGCTGCTGGCGCTGGTGCTTTTCGGCGGCGAGGTGATCCGCTCGTTCACCATGGCCATGCTGTTCGGCGTCATCTTCGGCACCTATTCGTCGATCTTCATCGCCGCCCCGCTGCTGATCCTGTTCAAACTGCGGCCGCAGGCTACGGCCGACGAGGAGAAGCCGGTCAATGGCGGCAAGGCGGTCGCGACCTGACGCGCGCCCCCGAAGAGGTTTAACGGTGACCAGCAAAGGCATCGTCATCCGCGAGGCGCATTTCCCGGGCCGCGCGCCGATCGAAGCCTACGGCAATGGCGGATTCCGCTTTGCCGACATGTCGCATCGCGGTTCGCTGCTCTGTCTGCCATCCGGCATCCATGGCTGGGAGCCGGTGGACCCCTTGGCGCTGACGGTGGCGGATTTTGACAGGCTGCTGTCCGAGGCCGACAAGATCGAGATCCTGCTGGTCGGCATGGGCAGGGATCTTCGGCCGTTGCCCGCTGCATTGCGGGCCGCGCTGAAGGCCGCCGGCGTTGCATCCGACCCGATGTCGACGGGGGCCGCGGTGCGGACCTACAATGTCCTTCTGGCGGAAGAGCGCGCCGTGGCCGCCGCGCTCATTGCCGTCGATTGACATGTCTCGAAGCGCTGAAATCGTCATGGACGCGGTGCGCGCCGCCGATCATGATCGCTATCTGACCGCGCTCTACGCGCCGGACGGCAAGCGCGACGCGCTGTTTTCGCTCTACGCCTTCAACGCGGAGATATCAGGTATTCGCGATCGCATCCATGAGGCGCTACCGGGCGAGGTGCGGCTGCAATGGTGGCGCGATGTCATTGCCGCCGGCGGCGAGGCCGGCGCCGGCCATCCCACTGCCGAAGCCGTGAACGCTACGATAGCGACATTCGGCCTGCCGAAGCCGGCCTTCGAGAACATGCTCGATGCGCGCATCTTCGACCTCTACGACGACCCGATGCCGTCGCGCACCGATCTGGAAGGCTATTGCGGCGAGACGGCCGCAGCGCTCATCCAGCTTGCGGCGATGGTGCTCGATCCCGTCGAGGCGCCGCGCTTTGCCGAACTGGCGGGCAGGGCAGGCTGCGCACAGGCGATGACCGGCCTGCTGCTGCTGTTGCCGCTGCACCGC
>NZ_RZPL01000777.1:0-2529 GCF_004022805.1 Mesorhizobium sp. M7A.F.Ca.CA.002.04.1.1
GCCGGGTACTCTGCGGCTCGACCTTGCGGATACGCGCCTCTTCGATCACCGCTTCGAGCAGCGCCGTGTTGCGCTCCGGGTCTTCGCCCGGCTTCTCGAACGATACGTAGTTGACCGCCACCGACGCGCCGAGCTCGCTCAGCGTCAGCTGGAAATAGACGGTGACGCCGGGCGGCCTCAGTTCCAGATCGAGCACGATGCGCGGGCTGCCGCTCCAGTCGACATGCGCCTCACCACCATGGCCGAGCCGCAGAGTACCCGGCATGAAGAACAACTCAACCGCTGAATCGACCAGGTCCGACAGGCATGCGAAATGCTCCAGCCGGATAAAGGCGATGTAGTCGGCGACATCGATCAGCCTCAGTTCGCCCACCACCTGCTCGATGGCGCTGGCGACGATGATCTCGCGGGATTTTGCGTGCGGTTGCCGGTTCATGAAATCTGTCTGCGCTCAGCCTTTTTCGAGTAGACGATCCGCACCAGTTCGGCGACGGCCTGGTAGAATTGTGACGGGATCACATTATCGACCGAAACTTGCTTGTACATGGAGCGGGCGAGCGCCACGTCCTCGAAGATCGGGATGTTGTGTTCCCGCGCGATCTCGCGGATCTTGAGCGCCACCAGATCCTGGCCCTTGGCCAGCACCATGGGCGCCGAGTCCTCGTCGCGCACATATTTCAGCGCGATCGAGAAGTGCGTCGGGTTGGCGATGATCAGCGTCGCGCGCGGCACCGCCGTCATCATCCGTTTGCGCGCCCGGTCGCGCGCCAGCGAGCGCAGCCGCGACTTGACGATCGGGTCGCCCTCGGACTGTTTGAACTCGTCCTTGACCTCCTGCTTGCTCATGCGCAGATCCTGCTTCCAGTGGAAGCGCGACCAGACGATGTCGACTGCCGCGATCAGCCCCATGACGAAGACGATCGCCACCAGGATGTCGACGGCGATGCCGCGGATGACGAGACCGAAGGCGACCGGATTGGTGATCATCCCGGCGAGCAGCTTGCGGTGGTCTTCCGACAGGGTGAAGCTCAGCACGACGATGGCAAACCCGACCTTGCCGAGTGACTTCAGGAACTCGACCCAACCCTGGATGCCGAACAGCCTGTTCCAACCCTTGGCGATCGAAATACGCGAGAGTTGCGGCCGGACCCGCTCGCCTACGAATTGCGGCATGTTCTGGAACACCGAGGCGCCGACGCCGGCGACGGTCAGCAGCACCATCAAGCTCAGGACGGCGCGGCCGACCTCGAGCAGGACGATCTTGTAAAGCGCGATGACGTCGGTCTCCGTGTCCATCGGCCAGGCTTCCGGCTTCTCCAGGAACATCGACAGGAACATGCCGAGATCGATGATCGCATCCTTGGCGTAGAAGACGGTGAACACCAGTATGGCAACGAACGAGGCAAAGAGCGCTGTCTCCCGCGAATGGGGCAGCTTGCCCTGTTCGATGGTGTCGCGGATCTTCTTTTCCGTCGCCTCTTCGGTTTTCGAATCCTTGTCGACCGCGTCAGCCATGGCGCGGTCCTAGGCGGCGTCTTGGGTCGAGGGGAGTTCGAAGGCGCCTTCGCGCGACAGCCGGATCGTCGTCGTCACGATCGTCTTGCGGGCCGCCATGATATCGGCGAGGGGGATCCCGTCCGAGCCCTGCCCGAGCTCGGCTTCGATCATGCGCCGCGAGCGGGCGCCGATGGCCGACAGCACCGATTCTGCAAGGGCGGCCGACGTGCCACGCAAGGCCAGCGTGACCAGCTCCGTCGATAGCCCGTCGAACAGCAGCACCCGCGCTTTCTGGGTGAGCAGCGGCAGATCGTCGAAAGCAAACAGCCGGGCTCGCACGCCGTCGAGATCAGGCGTGCCGGCGGCTTCCAGATCCTGCATCACCTCCTCGAGCAGCGGCTTGTCGAGTTCGTTGAGGACGCTGGCGACACGCGCCTGTCCGGCCGAGGTATCCTTGGTCGAGGTTTCGGCCAGCACACTGGTGCGCAGCCGGTTTTCGACGATCCTGGCGGCAGCGTCGGGAACATTGGCCATCGTCACCATGCGCTTGATGATTTCTCCACGCATCGGCTTGGTCAGTGTCAGCAGCACGCTCGCCGCCACCTGCGGCGCCAGCTTCGACAACACCATGGCCGCTGTCTGCGGATGCTCACCGGCCAGGAAGGCGCCAAGCCGCGCCGGTTCGAGCTTTTCGAGCTCGGGCCAGATCGGCGGCGGGCCTTCCGGTGCGACCTCGAATTTCCTGTCGCCCATGATCGCGCTCATCTCTTCGGGCGAGAGCGATTCGTTGAGGATGGTGTCCATCCTGTCGGCGGAATCGAGCAATCCCGCCCCTTCGGTGAATTCGGCCTCGAA
The DNA here is from genome assembly GCF_004022805.1 of Mesorhizobium sp. M7A.F.Ca.CA.002.04.1.1. Classification (NCBI taxonomy): domain Bacteria; kingdom Pseudomonadati; phylum Pseudomonadota; class Alphaproteobacteria; order Hyphomicrobiales; family Phyllobacteriaceae; genus Mesorhizobium; species Mesorhizobium sp. M7A.F.Ca.CA.002.04.1.1. The sequence continues at coordinate 2,353 of NZ_RZPL01000777.1, forward strand.
CTCAGCGACAATGCGCTCAAGATCGCTTTGCGGAATCGTCCGCAGCAGCCGGGCGCCCTCGATCAGGGCCTTCAGTTCTTCCTGCTTGAAGAATTTCAGCAGGCGGCTGGCCGACGGCTTGCCCATCGCCACAAGTATGGCGGCCGCCTTCTGCGCGCGGGTCAAGGTCACCGGCGT
>NZ_RZPL01000778.1:0-2525 GCF_004022805.1 Mesorhizobium sp. M7A.F.Ca.CA.002.04.1.1
GTCGCCGACATTGTCGGCGATCGTGGCCGGGTTGCGCGGATCGTCTTCGGGAATACCGGCTTCGACCTTGCCGACGAGATCGCCACCGACGTCGGCGCCTTTGGTGAAGATGCCGCCGCCGAGACGAGCGAAGATCGAGATCAGCGATGCGCCGAAGCCGAGCGAGACCAGCGAGTCGATGACGATGCGGTCATTGGGCTGGAGGCCCATGAAGTGGGTCAGGATGAGGTAGTAGATCGACACGCCGAGCAAGGCGAGGCCAGCAACCAGCATGCCGGTGATGGCGCCCGATTTGAACGCGATGTCGAGGCCGGCAGCGAGACTGTTCGATGCGGCCTGCGCCGTGCGAACGTTGGCGCGAACGGAGACATGCATGCCGATGAAGCCGGCGGCGCCTGAAAGCACCGCTCCGATCAGGAAGCCGATCGCGGCGGTGATGGACAGCAACCACCAGGCGAGCACGAGGACGACGACGCCAACGATGGCGATGGTGGTGTACTGACGCGCCAGATAGGCTTGTGCGCCCTCGCGGATAGCCGCGGAGATTTCCTGCATGCGTGCATTGCCCTGATCGGCCGCAAGGACCGAACGTGTCGCCCAGATGGCGTAAAGGATTGAAAGCAGGCCGCAGGCGATGACGGCGGAAATAATTGTCATTGCCGGATTTTCCTCGATTGATGGCCCAAAAGAACCCCTCCCTGGGCCGTTGAGACAAAGACCGGATTCCGAGCACGGAATCCGCCTCTTCGCAGCGGTGTATGCGAAACAGGGCTGCGAACGTCAAGATATTGTTCGGTTTTTGCCCGGCTTTCGCCCAAATGGTTGGGACCAGGCGGCGGCTGCCGTCAGCACCCTGCGATTAGATCGATTGAAATTAGCCCTGACGCAGGGCGTGGCTACTCTGCCTCCCGGCCCATCCGGCGCGCCGTGTAGCGCTCTATGGCCGACAGGCCGTCATAGATCAGCACGGCAAGGGCTGCCACGATCAGGCCGCCCTGCAGGATGAAGGCGAGATTGTTGGATAACAACCCGGCGATGATCACTTCGCCCAGCGTTTTGGCTGCCACGGTCGAACCGATGGTCGCCGTGGCAAGGCTGATCACCACCGACAGCCTGATGCCGCCGAGAATGATCGGGGCGCTGAGCGGCAGCTCGACCTTGGTGAGCCTTTGCCAACCGGTCATGCCGGCGCCGCGCGCCGCCTCGACGACGTTGGCAGGTAGCGTCGTCAGGCCGGTCAGCGCGTTCTCGAAGATCGGCAGCAGGCCATAGAGAAACAGCGCGATCAGTGTCGGCTTCTCGCCGAAGCCGACGGCCGGCACGGCGAGTGCCAGCACCGCCACGGGCGGAAAGGTCTGGCCGATGTTGACCAGGCTGCGCGACAGCGGCAGGAATTCGGCGCCGGCGGGCCTGGTGACCAGGATGGCAAGCGCCACCGCAACGATGGTTGCTGCCACGGTGGCGATCAGAACCGTGCGCAAATGCAGCAATGTCAGCGTCAGCAGGCTGCCCTGGTTGTAGATCACCGGCGCATTGTTTTCGGTCAGCGGCTTCAGCAGCGGCACGAACCAGCCGGGATTGGTGACGAAGGCAACGAGCAGCATCACCAGGGCAAGTCTGAGCAGCGATGGAAGCCAGGCCTTCATGCGGGCCTCGCCGCGCGCTTCACCAGCCCGTCGACGGTGACGCGGCCAAGCGGCTTGCCATCGGCGCCTTTGACCGGCAGCGCCGGCCGGCCCGTCCACAACAATTCGGCCAGCGCGTCACGCTGGCTGGCGTCGCCGGGGATCGCCTCGCCTTCGGCGGAGCCCTTCTCCACGGCATCGCGGACCCGACCGAGCGACAGCAGCCGGAACGGCCTTTCGCTGGCGCCGACCAGGGTCTCGACGAAGGCGCTTGCCGGCTTTGCCAGGATCTCGGCGGGCTTGGCGTATTGCACCAGCTTGCCGGCATCCATGACCGCGATCTTGTCGCCCATATGCACGGCCTCTTCCATGTCGTGGGTGACCAGGATGATGGTGGTGCCGAAGCGCTTCTGGATCGCCAGCAGATCTTCCTGCGCCTTGTTGCGGATGATCGGGTCGAGGGCGCCGAACGGTTCGTCCATCAACAGCACGTTGGGCTCGGCGGCGAGCGCGCGGGCAACGCCGACGCGCTGTTGCTGGCCGCCGGACAGTTCGTGCGGATAGCGCGGCCCGAAGGCTTCGGGGTCAAGCTGATAGAGCGTCATCAGTTCGTCGACCCGGGCCTTGATGCGGTCCTTGTCCCAACCGAGCAGCACCGGCACGGTGGCAATGTTCTGCGCCACCGTGCGATGCGGGAACAGGCCGTGGCCCTGGATGGCGTAGCCGATGCTGCGGCGCAGCTCATAGCCGGGCAGCGAACGATTGTCGGCGCCGTCGAGCTTGATGATGCCCGAGGTCGGCTCGACCAGCCGGTTGATCATGCGCAGCAGCGTCGTCTTGCCGGACCCGGACGTGCCGACAATGACGGCGATGGTGCGCGGCTCGATGACGTGTCGATGG
>NZ_RZPL01000779.1:0-2521 GCF_004022805.1 Mesorhizobium sp. M7A.F.Ca.CA.002.04.1.1
CCGCCGCCGGCTACAACTTCTCCCTCCTGCTCAGGTGGCTGAAGGGGTTTTTGTCGCTCTTGATTGCCCTGCTTCAAATCCGGCCGAAGCCGGTCGCCGCTTAGGGCTCGGATTGTTCACGGTCGACTAGTGAGCACTCTCCAATATGTTAGGCTCTGTCGCAGTAGCGCAACAAGCTCAGTCTTTGGATGGGTGGTATGAGGATGAGACGACTGAATGTGTACAGGCTCAGTCTTTTTATCGAGGCTCTCGTTTTTGTCGTAAGCGCGTTCGGTGCGACGTGGCTTACCAGCTTTGTGAACGCGCCATGGTGGACATATGTGATTATAGCGGCCATCGCTATGGGCATGTTCGTCGCCGTGCGTGGGGTCCTTTCTGAGCCGCAACGTATGGGACTCTTGGCACACAACTCGGCAGCGACCTCTGCGTGAACCCAGACGCCTTGAAAATGTGCCCGATGCGTCCGGATTTTTGGCGGTGATCTTCATCAAATGCGATGAGCTGCAATTTCTGGCGACGGCCACGCTAAGGGCGGGCCTCCAGCACCATGTTGAACGGTGTCTCCGCGGCGCGACGCAATCGCTTGAAGCCGCCGCCGGTCACAACCTTGCGCAGCCTCGCCTCACCGGCCTGGGCTCCAAGCGCGAGCCCGACTTCCTGCGACACGGATGCGGGCGTGCACACGAAAGTGGAAGCGGCATAGTAAACGCGGCCGACGGGATTGAGGTTCGCCGCCAGATGATCATGCGCGAACGGCTCGACGATCATCCACGTGCCGTCCGGCTTGAGCGATCCGTGGACATGGGTGGCGGCGCCCGTCGGGTCGCCCATGTCGTGAAGGCAATCGAAGAATGTGACGAGGTCATAGGTTCCGGGATAGCTCTTGGCGGCCGCCACGTCGAACCGCGTGTTAACGCCGACGCCGGCTACCTCGGCCGCCTTGCGGGCGCGCTCAATCGAAGGGGCATGATAGTCGAAGCCGACGAAGCGCGAATTGGGGAAGGCCTGTGCCATGAGCACGGTCGATGCACCATGACCGCATCCAACATCCGCGACGTCCACGCCGCGTTCGAGCTTCTCGACGACGCCCTCCAAGGCCGGCAGCCAGGAGTCGATCAGATTGGCATTGTAGCCTGGACGGAAGAACCGTTCCGTACCGCGAAACAGACACGCGCTATGATCGTGCCACCCGACGCCCTTGCCGGACTGGAATGCCTGCCTCACCTTTTCTTCATCGAGCCACAGCGCGGACAGGAACTCGAATGCGCCTGCCATGAAGGCCGGGCTGTCTTCATCAGCGAACACCAGCTCTTGCTCGGCGTTGAGATAGAATTTGTCGCTCGCTTCATCGTAGTCGACGTAACCCGCCGCCGCCTGCCCGGAAAGCCATTCCCTTACGAGGCGTTCCTGGGTGCCGGTGCGTGTCGAAAGTTCGGCGGCCGTCATCTTGCCGCCTTCGCGCAATGCCTTGAACAGGCCGAGTCTGTCCCCCAGCAGGACTCCCGCGCCCGTTGCGATCGCACCGAGATCGCCGACCATTTTCCCCAAGAATGCGTCCAACTTTTCCTGATTCGCTTCAGACATCTGAATCTCCCTTTGGGTTCAATCTCTCCAGGCGACGGAGCCGTGCTCGTCATGAGGCGCCTTGAGCATCAGATGCTCGAAGACATGCAGATATCCCCGGCGGCTCATTCCGCGCTGCCGATCCTGCACCAGACCATATGGGTGACGACCGGCGCGGTGGTCGGGAATGACAGCCACCTCCATGCCGTTGAAAAGCAGGAAATCCGTCACTTTGCCCTCGTCGGTAACCGGCGGAGCCGGAGTGGTCGTCACCAGGGCAAGCCCTGTTGCAGCAGGTATCCTTGGGCAGCCTGTCAGAACATCGATGACTCCGGTTGTGGTGCCGGGGTGGGCGATCAGGGGCCAAGTGATTGTTCCGCGGCGGCTGTATGTTGTGGTAAGGTGATCATGCGAACTCTTGTTGGTCGGTCACGTGTTTTGCGGATGACCCGCATGTACTGTGCCAAATGAGAAAACCATTCAAACGCAATCCAGTAGATCTGACTGTATCCGACATTGTCGGAATTTGGACATCGCCGAACGCGAAGCGCTCGGGGCTTGTGACGATACTTGAGCGTGCTGCTTCGGAGGAGGGATGAGCCTCGAACCGGCCGCGAGGCCTTTTTCTGGCAACGGATATTCCGGCCGGGTTAGGCCGCGAGGAAAGCGACGGTGAATAAGAGGTAGAGGACCAACCGTTTTGAGCGGGTAGTTGCCGTGTTGCGCCCCCAGGCAAAGGCCAGCACCACGGAGCAGTATTTCTGGTGGCGATACTACAACGCCTTTTAGTGCCGGTTACCCGTTTTTACCCAGTTGGCCTGGTGCATTCAGAGCGAGCTCGTTGGAAACCGCTTATTGTGGCTATGAGCGAACTCGGGATGGAGGAGTGGACCCAAAAATTGGCAAAATGCCCCAGGGAGGATTACATGGGTCGCTCATTCCCCGTACTCGTTACAGG
>NZ_RZPL01000077.1:0-12216 GCF_004022805.1 Mesorhizobium sp. M7A.F.Ca.CA.002.04.1.1
TCCCAACGCAGCGAGTTTGACCGTGAACGACGCAACCACTGGCCTGGATACGCTTGAAAACTCACTTCTGGCCGAGATCGCCTCGGCCGCCGATGAGCCGGCCATCGAGGCCGTGCGCATCGCTGCTTTCGGTAAGAAGGGCAGCGTGTCCGAGATGCTGAAGACACTTGGCGCCATGACCGCCGAGGAGCGCCAGATCAAAGGCCCGGCCATCAACGGCCTCAAGAACCGCGTCACCGACGCGCTGACTGCCCGCAAGGCTGAGCTCAAGGATGTGGCGATCACCGCCCGCCTCGCCGCCGAAAAGGTCGACGTGACGTTGCCGGTGCGGCAGTCGCCGGCCGAGCGCGGCCGTATCCATCCGATCAGCCAAGTCATCGACGAGATTGCCGCGATCTTCGGCGATCTCGGTTTCTCCATCGCGGAAGGTCCCGATATCGAGACCGACTATTACAATTTCACCGCGCTGAATTTTCCCGAAGGCCACCCGGCGCGCGAGATGCACGACACCTTCTTCTTCCAGCCGGACGAGAAGGGCGAGCGCAAGCTTTTGCGCACGCACACTTCGCCGGTGCAGATCCGCACCATGGAAACGAAGAAGCCGCCGATCCGCATCGTCATTCCTGGCAAGACGTACCGGCAGGATTCGGACGCCACCCACTCGCCGATGTTCCATCAGGTCGAGGGGCTGGTGATCGACAAGACAGCCAACGTCGCCAACATGAAGTGGGTGCTGGAGGAGTTCTGCAAGGCCTTCTTCGAGGTGCCGCAGGTTAAGATGCGCTTCCGGCCGTCCTTCTTCCCGTTCACCGAGCCAAGCCTCGAGGTGGACATCCAGTGCGATCGCTCGCGGCCCGGCGAGGTGCGCTTCGGCGAAGGCTCCGACTGGATGGAGATCCTCGGCTGCGGCATGGTGCATCCCAATGTGCTGCGCCATGGCGGTCTCGATCCGGACGAATATCAGGGCTTTGCCTGGGGCATGGGCATAGACCGCATCGCCATGCTGAAATACGGCATGCCGGACCTGCGCGCCTTCTTCGATGCAGACGTGCGCTGGCTGTCGCACTACGGCTTCCGGCCGCTCGACATGCCGACTTTGTTCGGAGGCCTGAGCGCATGACAGCGCCCTATGCCGGCGGCTGCCGCTGCGGCGCCGTGCGGTTCGAGGCCTCTGCCGAACCGCATCACGTCAGCTACTGCCATTGCGGCGATTGCCGGCGGGCCAGCGGCGCGCCGGTGTCGGCCTTTGTCGGCTTCCTGGTCGATCAGGTCGCGTTCACCGGCAAGGCGCTGAAGATGTATGAGAACGGCCCGGTGACGCGCTCTTTCTGCGGCACCTGCGGCTCACCCATCGCCTATGTCGACGAGCGGCTGGAAGAAGACATCTACTTCATGCTCGGCGCCATGGACATGCCGGCCGATTTCCAGCCGACGCTGCATGCCTATATCGGCGAGCAGCTTGCCTTCCTGCATATGTCCGACGACCTGCCGAGACATCTGAAATCAAGCGTCAAAAGACCAGACGGAACAGTCCCATGAAATTCACCCTCTCCTGGCTCAAGGACCACCTCGAGACCGACGCCACGCTCGACGAGATCGTCGAGCGGCTGACTTCGATCGGTCTCGAAGTCGAGCATGTCGACGACAAGTCGAGCCTGAAACCATTCGTCATCGCCAGGGTGCTGACGGCGGTTCAGCATCCCGATGCCGACCGGCTGCGCGTGCTGACCGTCGACACCGGCGACGGCAAGCCTCCGGTGCAGGTCGTTTGCGGCGCGCCAAACGCTCGCGCGGGCCTGATCGGCGCCTTTGCCGCGCCCGGCACCTATGTGCCCGGCATCGACGTAACGCTGACGGTCGGCAAGATCAGGGGCGTCGAAAGCCACGGCATGATGTGTTCCGAGCGCGAGCTGGAGCTGTCCGACGAACACAATGGCATCATCGACCTGCCTGAGGATGCGCCGGTCGGCACCAGCTTCGCCGCCTATGCGCACATCGACGATCCGGTCATCGAGATCAACTTGACGCCGAACCGGCCGGATGCCACCAGCGTCTACGGCATCGCCAGGGATCTGGCGGCGAGCGGGCTTGGCCGCCTCGTCGGCGGCGCCATCATGCCGCATGTCGGCAATGGCATGTGTCCGATCAAGGTGACGATCGAAGCGCCGGAGCTTTGCCCCGGCTTCGCGCTCAACTTGGTCAAGGGCGTCAAGAATGGACCCTCGCCAAAATGGCTGCAGCAGCGGCTGATCGCCATTGGGCTGAGACCCATCAGCGCACTGGTCGACATCACCAACTACGTCACCTTCGACCGCGGCCGCCCGCTGCATGTGTTCGACGCCAGCAAGGTTGCCGGCAATCTCGTCGTGCGCCGCGCGCGCGATGGTGAAAAGGTGCAGGCGCTCGACGGCCGCGAATACACGCTGACGCCGGAAATGTGCGTCATCGCAGATGACAACGGCGTCGAGTCGATCGCCGGCGTCATGGGCGGCGAGCATTCGGGCTGCGACGAGAACACCTCAGATGTGCTGATCGAATCCGCCCTTTGGGATCCGATCACCACGGCGCGCACCGGCCGCACGCTCGGCATCATTACCGACGCGCGCTACCGTTTCGAGCGCGGCGTCGACCCCGAATTCATGGTTCCGGGCGTCGAACTGGCGACGAAACTGGTGCTCGATTTCTGCGGCGGCACGCCGACCGAAATGGAGGTCGTCGGTTATGCCGGTCACACGCCGAAGATCGTTTCCTTCCCGCTTTCGGAAGTGAAGCGGCTGACCGGCATCGAGGTTCCCAGCGCGGAAAGCCTCGACATCCTGTCGCGCCTCGGCTTCAAGCCGGAGGGCTCGGGCGATGTCGTCGATGTCGCCGTGCCGTCCTGGCGCCCCGACGTCGATGGCAAGGCAGACCTGGTCGAGGAGGTCATGCGCATCCACGGTGTCGACAACATCGCGCCGCAGCCGCTCGGTGCGCATGACGCGGTCAATGCAAAGATCCTCACCACGCTGCAGGTCCGTACCCGCACGGCCAAGCGCGCGCTTGCCGTGCGCGGCATGATGGAAGCCGTTACCTGGTCGTTCATTCCGGCCAAGCATGCCGAGCTGTTCGGCGGCGGCCAGACCGCGCTGAAGCTTGCCAACCCGATCGCCGCCGATATGTCCGACATGCGGCCCTCGCTGCTGCCGGGGCTGATCGCGGCTGCCCAGCGCAATGCCGACAAGGGTATTGGCGACGTGGCGCTGTTCGAAGTGTCGGGTACCTATGAGGGCGACGGCGCCGACCAGCAGCGGCGCGTCGCCGCCGGCGTGCGCCGCGGCACCGCCAAGCTCGACGGTTCCGGCCGCAACTGGGCCGGCAATTCCGGTCCAGTCGGCGTGTTCGACGCCAAGGCCGATGCGATCGCCGCACTTGAAGCCTGCGGTGCGCCTGTCGACCGGCTGCAGATCGAGGCCCGCGGCCCGGCCTGGTATCATCCCGGCCGTTCCGGCACGATCAAGCTCGGCCCGAAAACCGTACTCGGCACTTTCGGTGAATTCCATCCGAAGACGCTGGAGGGCCTCGATGTTTCCGGCCCGCTGTGCGGCTTCGAGGTCTTCGTCGATGGCGTGCCTGAACCGAAGGCCAAGCCGACGAAAACCAAGCCGAAACTGGAACTGTCGCCCTTCCAGGCGGTCAAGCGCGATTTCGCTTTCGTCGTCGACAAGTCGGTCGAGGCCGGCACGCTGGTGCGCGCAGCGCTCGCCGCCGACAAGAAGCTCATCACCGCCGTCTCGGTCTTCGATATTTTCGAAGGCGCTTCGCTGGGCGAGGGCAAAAAATCGATTGCCATCGAAGTGTCGATCCAGCCGGTCGAAAAGACGCTCACCGACGAGGATTTCGAGGCACTGGCCAAGCGCATCATCGAGAATGTCGGCAAGCAGACCGGGGGCGTTCTGCGGGGCTAAAAAACTTGCGAGCAGATGGCGAATCGCCCTCCAAAGGGCGATGGACCATCTGCGGTATTCCGGCCTTCCCCTTGAAGAACAGCGCGCGGCGTTTCTCGCCATCGTGTCTGCCGACCCGCTGTTATGCGACGCGGTGGCGCGGGCTCGCACGCTCGACCTGCCGGACTGGCTGGTGGTATCCGGCGCTCTCTACAACAGCATCTGGAACCACCTGACCGGCAAACCGTCGGGCTACGGCATCAGGGATGTTGATCTTTTCTACTTCGATGACAGCGACCTGTCCTATGAGGCCGAGGACGCGGTGATCCGCCGGGCGGAGAAGCATTTCGAGGGGCTGGCGTTGCCGGTCGAGGTGCGCAACCAGGCGCGGGTGCATCTGTGGTATCCGCAGAAGTTCGGACGGCCGTGCCCGCGCTATTCGAGCGCCAGCGAATCCGTCAGCCATTTTGCCTCGAAGACGCACGCCGTCGGGGTTCGATACGACGCTGACGGGCAGCTCGAGATCGTGGCACCGTTTGGTCTTGACGACATTTTCTCGTTTCGCATCACGCCGAACCGGGTGATGGACAATCAGCGCACGCATGAGGCGAAGGGTAAGCGTGCAAGGGAGAACTGGCCGGAGATTAGTGTCGAGCCTTGGTAAAAATGTCGGCAGGGCAGAGGGGGGCGCTTCACGTCAGCGTCCCCATCTTCTGCACCGCGCTGCGTACGAAAAAGGGGCGCGCGGCGCCCCTTCCGATTACTCACCAGTTTTCAACCATTCACCAGCGTCAGCTCCTTCTCCGCATAGCGCCTACCGACCACCTTGTCGGGCGACAGCGCGTCACCAATCGCCTGCACCTCGACCGCGCTCAGCGCGATCCCGGCAGCCGCCGCATTCTGCTCCAGATGGCGTATCCTTCTTGCGCCGGGGATCGGCACGATGAAATCGCCCTGGTGCAGCACCCAGGCCAGCGCCAGTTGGGCCGAAGTTACCCCCTTTTCAGCTGCCAGCTTTTCCAGCGTCGCGATGACAGCGGCGTTGGCGGCCATGGCATCGGCCTGGAAGCGCGGCAGGCCGCGGCGCCAGTCGTCATCGCTCAAGGCCTCTGGCTTGGCGATCGTGCCGGTCAGCAAGCCCCGGCCGAGCGGGCTGTAGGGAACAAAACCGATGCCGAGCTCGCGGCAGACGGCGAACACCTCGTCTTCCGGGTCGCGGCTCCACAGCGAATATTCGCTCTGCACGGCGGCAATTGGATGCACGGCATGGGCCCGGCGGATGGTCGCCGCACTCGCCTCCGACAGGCCGAGCGCGCGCACCTTGCCCTCGCGCACCAGCTCGGCCATGGCACCGACCGTGTCCTCGATCGGCACGTTGGGGTCGACACGGTGCTGGTAGTAGAGGTCGATCACATCCGTGCCGAGCCGCTTCAGCGACGCCTCGGCGACCGCCTTGACGTGCTCGGGGCGGCTGTCGACGCCGGCCATGCGGTCGAGGCCTGTACCTTCCTCCAAAATCCTGAAGCCGAATTTTGTCGCGATCGTCACCTTGTCACGCGCGGACTTCAGCGCTTTGCCGAGCAGGATCTCGTTCTCGAACGGGCCATAGACCTCCGCCGTGTCGAAGAAATTGACGCCGATATCGATGGCGCGGTGCAGCGTGGCGATTGCGTCGGCTTCCGCCTGGCCGCCATAGGCGAAGCTCATGCCCATGCAGCCGAGGCCGACGGGATAGACGTTCAATTCAGTTCCTAGCTTGCGGGTTTGCATAACGCGTCTCCTTGTTGCGATGCGGCAGAAATAGCGCCTTGCCTTGTGTTCGATAATCGGCTCTCATTTGCACGGGCTGTTCTAAAAGATAGATCAATGAATCGCGCGCATCTTTCCCAACTGGCCGTGCTGGCAACCGTTGCCCAATGCGGCAGCTTTCGCGGCGCGGCCAGGGAATTGGCCATCGCGCCTTCGGCGGTCAGCCATGCGGTGTCCAGCCTAGAGGCGCGGCTTGGCGTTCGGCTGCTGGCGCGCAGCACACGCAGCGTCGCGCCGACCGAAGAAGGTGCGCAGTTGCTGGAACGGCTGCGACCGGCGCTGTCGGAGATCGATCTGGCGCTGGAGACGGCAATCGAGACACGCGACCGGCCGGCCGGCAATCTGCGCCTGACCGTGCCGCGCACCGCAGCCCATTTGGCGCTGACGCCACGGCTGGGCGCCTTTGCGTCGGCCTATCCCGATATCGTGCTGGAGATCGTCATCGAGGACCGTTTCACCGACGTGGTGGAAGGGGGCTTCGATGCTGGCGTCAGGCTAGGCGAGAGCCTGCAGCGCGACATGATCGCGGTGCGCATCGGGCCGGACCTTCGCGGCGCGGTGGTCGGCGCCCCGGTCTATTTCGAGGTCAACCCCAAGCCGCGTCACCCGCGCGACCTGGCTGACCACCGCTGCATCCGCTTCCGCTTCTCCAGCGGCATCCTCTACCGCTGGGAGTTCGAGAGAGGCCGCGAGGCGATCGAGATGGCGGTGGAGGGACCGCTGATCCTCGACGAGGACCATTTGATCGCCCAGGCGGCGGTCGACGGCGCTGGGCTCGCCTTCGTCTTTGAGGATTATGTCCGCGCGCCGCTCGCCGACGGCAGGCTGATCCGTGTGCTGGAGGACTGGTGCCCCTCCTTCGACGGCTTCTTCGTCTACTATCCGAGCCGCCGGCAGATGCGCCCGGCGCTCCGGGCGTTTGTCGATTTCTTCAAGGTGAGTGGATAGAGCGGGCTCGCCCCTCCCCTTGTGGCCCTCCGGAGGGAGAGGAAGGGAGCCAGGCTCGGCGAACTCGCGCCTTTCATCACCCTCCGGAGGGCCCTGATGGGAGTCCGAAGGACGGGCGAGATCGGCGGCTCGCCCCGGTAGGTCGGCTGAGGGACGGGGTGGGTAGCGCCCTACGAGACCCCCACCCCGCTTCGCAAAATCCGCTTCGCGGCATTTGCTGCGCGACCCTCCCCACAAGGGGGAGGGTGAAGCGCGCTGGAAGAAAGCCGAACCAACATTCGTTCACTCCCCATGCAAACATCGATCACCAACAGCGCCACCCGCTATGGCTGGGGCGCGATCCTTCTCCACTGGCTGATTGCGCTCATTTTCATCGGCCAGTTCGGGCTCGGCTTCGTCATGGTGCGGTTGACCAGCCAGCGCACCGCCTTCGAGCTGATCCAACTGCACAAATCTTTCGGCTTCCTGCTGCTCGGGCTTGTGTTGCTGCGCATCGCCTGGCGCCTTGGCAATGCAACGCCGGCGCTGCCGCGCTCGGTCGGAACCCTGGAGCGTCGGGCAGCACCGTTGGCCCATCTTGCGCTCTACGCGTTTCAGCTTGCCTTGCCCTTGTCCGGCTGGGCGCTGGTGTCGGTCTCGATGCTGGAGATCCCCAGCCTGCCGTTCAACCTGTTCGTCATGCCCAACCTGCCGTTGGCCGAATCGGATGGTGCCGAGAGCTTCTGGGCGGCGGCACATTGGTATCTCGCCTATGCCGGCATGACGCTTGTGACTCTCCACGTCGCGGCGGCGCTGCGGCATCATTTCCAGCTCAGGGATGGCGTGCTCACACGCATGGTCACGCCTTCGTCAGATTCGGAATAGAGCGAGCGGTTCATTCGTTCATGGAGTGAGGGCGCGCAAGAAATGCGCTGCCTCCAACAAGGAACATCCCCATGTACACGCGCATCCTCGGATTTGCGGCGGTCGCCGCTTGCCTTGCCATGCCTGTTTCTGCGGCCGTCGCGCTGGGTGACGCCGCCGGCAGCTATTCGATCAGCCCGGCCAGCTCCAGCATCCGCTTCTCCATCGGCAAGGTCGGCGGCGGCGGCCTCAATGGCACCTTCGCCCGCTTCAAGGGCTCGATCCGCATCGACAACAGCGATGTCGGGCGCTCAGCTGTCAATTTCACCATTTTTCCCGAAAGCGTCGGCACCGGCCAGGGCCGTATCGATGCCTTCCTGCGCTCCGACGCGGTGTTTGATGCCGCCAACAGCCCGGAAATCCAGTTCCGCTCTACCAGCGTGACCCGAACCAGCGACACCACGGCTCTCGTCAGCGGCCGGCTGACGGCGCGCGGCAAGACGTTCCCGGAAAAATTCACGGCCGAGCTCGGCGGTCTCAAGGCCGGCATGATCAAATTCCATGTCACCGGCAAGGTGCTGAGGTCGCGCTACGGCATGGATGTCGGCACGCCGATCTATTCCAACATCGTCGACTTCGACATGACGCTGACCGGCAAAAGGGGCTGACCTCGTCATTGGCTTTTCCGGCGATTTCGGGCAAACCTCGTCGCCTGTAATCGTGATGGAGAAACCTGATGTTCCGATGGGGTGTGTTGTCGACGGCCAAGATCGGCCGCGAGCATTTGTTGCCGGCGATGGTCGAGGCGGAGAATGGCGTGCTGTCGGCGATCGCCAGCCGCGACCTGTCGAAGGCCAAGGCGCTGGCCGACCGCTTCGGTGCACGCCATGCCTTCGGCTCCTATGAGGAACTGCTCGCCTCGAGAGAAGTAGACGGCGTCTACATCCCGCTGCCGACCTCGCAGCATGTCGAGTGGTCGGCCAAGGCCATCGAAGCCGGCAAGCATGTGCTGGTCGAAAAGCCGCTGGCGCTCGACGCCAAGGACATCCTGCCGCTGATCAAGCTGCGCGACCAGAAAAAGGTGCTGGTCTGCGAAGCCTTCATGGTCATCTACCACCCGCAATGGATCAAGGTGCGCGAGCTCATCGCCAGCGGCGCCATCGGCCGGCTGCGCCATGTGCAGGGCGCGTTCTCCTACTACAACGTCGACCCCAGCAACATGCGCAACCAGCTCGACCTCGGCGGCGGCGCGCTGCCCGACATCGGCGTTTACCCGACCGTGTCGACGCGCTTTTCCACCGGCAAGGAGCCGCTGCGCGTGCAGGCGACGATCGAGCGCGACAAGACATTCGGCACCGACATCTACTCCTCGATCCGTGCCGATTTCGGTGACTTCGAGCTGTCGTTCTATCTGTCGACGCAGATGGCGGCGCGCCAGGTGATGGTGTTCCACGGCGAGAAGGGTTTCATCGAGTTGTTCTCGCCTTTCAATGCCGGGCTCTACGACCACCACCGCGTCGAACTGCACAACCAGAACCACACCGAGGCGCAGGTTTTCCGCTTTCCCGGCACGCAGCAGTACCGGCTGGAGGTCGAGACCTTCGCGCGTGCAGCACAGGGCGGCAAGGAGCGCGTCTTCACGCTGGAGGAATCGGTGCTCAACCAGAAAGTCATCGACGCCATCTTCCGCGCCGGCGGCAAAGAAGGCTGGGAGACCGTCTGAATTCCTTGCATTGAAATAGCCGGCTAATTCTGGGAGGAAAAATGGCTGACGATGCGGACGTGATCATTGTCGGCGCCGGCCTTGCAGGGCTGGTTGCCGCCGCCGAGCTTGCCGAGGCCGGCAAGAAAATCATCATCGTCGACCAGGAGCCGGAGCAGTCGCTCGGCGGCCAGGCATTCTGGTCGTTCGGCGGCCTTTTCCTCGTCGATTCGCCCGAGCAGCGGCGCATGCGCATCCGCGATTCGCATGACCTGGCGCTGGAAGACTGGCTGGGCACCGCGGCTTTCGATCGGCCCGAGGATTTCTGGCCGCGCAAATGGGCGGAAGCCTATGTCGGCTTTGCCGCCGGCGAAAAACGCTCCTGGCTGATACAGCGCGGCCTGAAATTCTTTCCCGTGGTCGGCTGGGCCGAGCGAGGCGGCGGCAATGCCATCGGCCACGGCAATTCGGTGCCGCGCTTCCACATCACCTGGGGCACGGGCCCCGGCGTTCTCGAACCTTTCGTACAGCGCGTGCGCGAGGCGCAGAAGCGCGGACTGATCAGTTTCAAATTCCGCCATCGGGTCGATGAATTGACCCGCACGGGTGCGACTGTCGACGGGGTGCGCGGCGACATCCTGCAACCGAGCACCGCCGAGCGCGGCCACAAGAGTTCGCGCGAAATATCAGGAGATTTCGAGCTTCGCGCGCAAGCCGTGATCGTCGCTTCCGGCGGCATCGGCGCCAACCATCAGCTTGTACGGGAAAACTGGCCGCAGCGGCTGGGCGCGGCGCCCAAGCGCATGATCACCGGCGTGCCCGACCACGTCGACGGCCGCATGCTGGCGATCACGGAACGGGCCGGCGGCTCGATCATCAACCGCGACCGCATGTGGCACTATGTCGAGGGCATCAAGAACTGGGCGCCGATCTGGACCGACCATGCGATACGCATCCTGCCCGGCCCATCATCGCTGTGGCTCGATGCGCGCGGCAAGCGCCTGCCGGTGCCGCTCTATCCCGGCTTCGACACTCTGGGCACGCTCTCCCACATCATGAGCACCGGCTTCGACTACTCCTGGTTCATCCTGACCAAGAAGATCATCCAGAAGGAGTTCGCGCTGTCGGGCTCCGAGCAGAACCCCGATCTGACCGGCAAGAGCTGGCGCCAGGTGCTCGGCCGCGCCACATCGGGCATTCCGGGCCCCGTCAAGGCGTTCATGGAAAAGGGCGAGGACTTCATCGTCGAGGCCGATTTGCCGGCGCTGGTCGCGCGCATGAACGCGCTGGCCGGCGGCGAGGCGCTGCTTGAGGTGGCTCAAGTCGAGCGCGAGATCCACGCCCGCGATAGGCAGCTCGACAACCTGTTCTCCAAGGATATGCAGATCACCGCTCTGCGCGGCGCGCGCGCCTATCTCGGCGACCGGCTGATCCGCACGGCCAAGCCGCACAAGATGCTCGATCCGGCAAATGGCCCGCTGATCGCGGTGCGGCTTAACATCCTGACCCGCAAGACGCTGGGCGGCCTGCAGACCGATCTCGACAGCCGCGTGCTGGGGGCAGATGGCCAGCCGGTAGCCGGGCTCTATGCCGTCGGCGAAGCCGCCGGTTTCGGCGGCGGCGGCGTGCATGGCTATGCGGCGCTCGAAGGCACCTTCCTCGGCGGCTGCATCTTTTCCGGCCGCAGCGCCGGCCGGGCAGCGGCTGCCTCGGTGGCGTGAAGGGGCGTCACTTGGTCCTCAGAGTTTGGCCGCGATCACCAGCGCCAGTCGCCCTGTCCAAGCGCGGTCACCGCACCGACGATCCGGGTGAAGCTGGTGCGGGCGCGGCCAACCGTGTGCCGGGCTCTGAGATAGCCGTGCACCAATCCCGGCTCCTCGAACCACGTCGCGTGGCCACCTGCCGTGATGATCAGGTCGCGATAGGTCTCGCCATCCGATGACAGCGGGTCGCATTCGGCGGTGATCAGCACTGTCTCCGGCAAGTTGGAGAAATCGGTGTCGGCAAGCGGGGCCAGCGTCGCATCGCCGCTACGGTCTTGCCCTCCAGTGCGAATGTGCTTGTAGAATTCGAGATCGCGCACGGTCAGCATCGGCGCTTCGGCGTGCTTGACATAGGAGCCTTTCGAGCGGTTTCCGCCGAGGCCGGGATAGATCAGCACCTGGCCGACCGGCCTTTTCGAATGGCCGCGCGTGGCGTGACTGACGGCGGCGCAGAGATTGCCGCCGGCGCTGTCGCCGCAGAGCACGATAGGATGATCGCGATTGGCGGCGGCCCATTCGAAGGCGCTCATGGCATCGTCAAAGGCGGCTGGATGCAAATGTTCCGGCGCCAGCCGGTAATCTACGGAGACCACCTCATAGCCTGTGCGCGAGCACAGCTCCGCGCAAACATCGTCATGGCTGTCCAGCCCACCAAGGATGAAGCCACCGCCATGGACATAGAGCACCGTCACGCCTGCCTGAAGTGGGCTTCGGTAGATACGGATCGGGATATCGTGCGTCGGCGTTGCAATGGCGGAGGTTTCGACAGCGACGCCCTCGGGGTAGCCGGCAAAGAATTCCCGGCACATGCGGTCGTAAATCTCGCGCTGCTGCACGATCGTGTAGTCGATCGTATCGGGCGGGTAATAGGAATTGGTGCGCTCGATGAAGGCCCAGGTCTCGGCGTCGATGAGCTTGATGTAGTCGGTCATGGGTGCTGGAGAGGCGGCCAAGGCTGAGCCTGGGCGCCCCCCTCTGTCCTGCCGGACATCTCCCCCTCAAGGGGGGAGATCGGATGTTGCGAAGGCTTTCGCCAACCTTCGGCGTCGCAAGAAGAGTGCAGAGATCGAAGCTGCCAATCTCCCCCCTTGAGGGGGAGATGTCCGGCAGGACAGAGGGGGATAAGCGCCGTCATTTCGGCAACAATCCTCACTTCCCCTTCCACACCGGCTCCCGCTTCTCCGCAAAAGCGCGAAAACCCTCCATATTGTCCTCGGAGCCATAGAGC
>NZ_RZPL01000780.1:0-2521 GCF_004022805.1 Mesorhizobium sp. M7A.F.Ca.CA.002.04.1.1
TATATCAGGTTATATTGTCGCGGTTTACCACGTGTAAAAAATGCCGAGCAATGCATATCATAGTATATGAAATAGATTAGGGGGCAGTTGCAAAGTAGAAATGGCCGCTGTCTCTATCCGGTAAATATCGGAGGGGTTTCAGCCATGACGAACAATATCGAGTTGGACAGCTTTTCGGGTTCCTTGAACGAGCATTCCGCGTCCAGTGAACACGGCGATCAGGCATCGCCGGCGGAGATCCGGGTCGCACAGGCAAATTCGACGCAGCAGGCCGCACCGGCAGCGTCCGAACCGGTGCCGGTCGATGTCGGCGGCGGAGCGCCCGTCAAGCCGGAAGCCCCCGCGGAAGCGAAGACGCTGCCGGCAGCTGCGCCGCACGAATATGTAGCCGACGCCAGCCACGTGGTAAGGCTTCCTGCCAACGCCTCCATCGACAACATCAAGGTCGACGGCCAAAACCTTGTACTCGAACAGGCCGACGGCTCGGTGATCGTGATCAAGGACGGCGCCCTGAACGTGCCGACCTTCATCATCGGCGACGTCGAGGTGCCGCGCGTTGCCTTGCTGGCGGCGCTGGAAGCCAGCCATGTCGATGTCGCCTTCGGCGCCGACGGTTCCATCTCGGCCGGCCCCGGCGGTTCGAATTCAAGCGCAGGCGGTGATTTCTCGGTTCCCCCCGGCGGCATCGGCGACGGGTTCGACCTGTCGGCATTGCTGCCGCCGACCGCCTTGCAGTTTGGGCTTCTGGATCGCCGCGAACTGTTCCCGTCCATCGTCGACAGGCCGGTTTCAGTGGTGGCCACGTCACTGCTTGCCCCGACCGAAGCGGCCAGTGAAACTGGCCTCGATGGCAACCAGACACAATCGCCTGGCAGCGACGCGCCAAGCAATTCCGAAACCTCAGGCATCGGAACGATCAGCATCGACGCACCGGATGGAATCGGGTCGATCGTTATCAACGGTGTCGCCGTCACCGGCGTCGGCCAGCAGATCCCGGGCCAGTTCGGCTATTTGGAGATCGTCTCCTACAATCCGAGCACGGGTGCTATCCAATACAATTACACGGTGACCGAATCGGTCACTCATCCCGAGCACACGAACGGGTTCGATCCCAACGACACGGTTCCGGACAATTTCAGCATCACTGTCACGGACGTCGACGGCGATTCGGCCAGCACCACCTTTGCCGTCGCCATCGTCGACGACGTGCCGACCGCGGTTGCCGATACGGACAGCGTGACGGAAGACGGCGTGACGGTCGCGGACGGCAACGTGATCACGGCCAGCGGCGGCGCGGACGCGAATGTGACGGACGGCGTCGCCGACGTTAAGGGCGCGGACGGGGCGACGGTAACGGGCGTCGAGGCAGGCACGGTCACATCGGCCTCGGGCCATGTCGGGTCGGCCGTGGCGGGCAGTTACGGTTCGATCACGATCGATGCGGACGGCCACTACAGCTACACGCTGAACAACGGCGCTGCGGCGGTCCAGGCGCTGACCACCGGCCAGCATCTGACGGACACGTTCACGTATACGCTGACCGATGGCGACGGCGACACCTCGACGACAACGGTCGAGATCACCATCAACGGCACCAACGACGTGCCGCAGGTCGTCGTTGACCAGGGCAACCCGGCCGGCGCGCATGATCAGGTCTATGAAGCAGGTCTGGCGGCGGGTTCGGCGGCCGGCGACGGCAGCACGGTTGCGACAGGCACCTTCACGGTGTCGGACGCCGACGGGCTCGACGACGTGCAGAGCGTCACCATCGGCGGCGTCACGGTTGCCATTGGCAGCCTTGACGGTTCGGTCTTCCAGGGCGACCACGGCACGCTGCTGATCACCGGCTACAACCCGGCAACCGGCGTTGCTGCCTATCAGTACACGCTGACCAGCCCGACCACGGACGTTCCGGCAGTCACCGAGACCGACAGCTTCTCGCTCACCGTCTCTGACGGCACCTCGTCGTCGGCCCCGGCAGCCATCGTCATCGACATCGTCGACGACGTGCCCAATGCGGTCAACGACACCAACAGCATCAGCGAGGACGCGCTTTCGCCGGTCAACGGCAATGTGCTGACCAACGACCTGCATGCCAACAACCAGCCGGGCGCCGACACGCCGACGAGCTTCGTCAGCTGGGATGGCTCGACGACGGGCGCGCACGGCACCTTCGTGGCCAATCCCGACGGCACCTACACCTATACGCTCAACAACGCCGATCCGGCGGTGCAGGCGCTGGATGCCGGCCAGACGCTGACCGAGACCTTCAACTACACGATGAAGGATGCCGACGGCGACACCGATACGGCAACGCTGACCATCACCATCAACGGCACCAACGACGTGCCACAGGTCGTCGTCGACCAGGGCAACCCGGCCGGCGCGCATGACCAGGTCTATGAAGCAGGTCTGGCGGCGGGTTCGGCGGCCGGCGACGGCAGCACGGTTGCGACAGGCACCTTCACGGTGTCGGACGCCGACGGGCTCGACGACGTGCAGAGCGTCACCATCGGCGGCG
>NZ_RZPL01000781.1:0-2517 GCF_004022805.1 Mesorhizobium sp. M7A.F.Ca.CA.002.04.1.1
CTTCCTGATCGATCCGCTCGACGGCACCAAGGAATTCGTCAACCGCCGCACCGATTTCACCGTCAACATAGCGCTGGTTCGCGATGGCGTGCCGGAAGTCGGCGTCGTCTTTGCGCCCTGCGCGGGCCGCTTCTTTTCCGGCCTGCCGGGAAGGGCGGAATCTCTCGAAATCGATGGCGGCTACCAGATCGTCGGCCGCCGGCCGATCTCGGTGAGAAGGGCCGTGGCGCCTCTGGCCGTCGTCGCCAGCCGTTCCCACAACACGCCGGAAACCGAGGCCTATATTCGCGACCTTGGTGCCGCCGAAATCGTCTCGGTCGGTTCGTCCTTGAAATTCTGCCTTCTCGCCAGTGCCGAGGCTGATGTCTATCCGCGCTTCGGCCGCACCATGGAATGGGACACGGCGGCAGGCGACGCCATCCTGCGCGCCGCCGGTGGCATGACGCGCACGCTCGATGGCCAGCCTCTGGTCTATGGGAAGCGCCGGCAAAGCGACGACGAGGATTTCGCCAATCCGCATTTCATTGCCAGCGGCGGGGCAGGGGTCAGCCCCGCCTGAGAAGGCCCGGTAGCTTACTCGGCCGCTGCCTGCGCCGAATTCGAGCCTATATAGTTGCGGATCGTCTCGATGATGCGGTCCTGGTCGGCTTCGCTGAGATAAGGGTGCATCGGCAGGCACAGGATCCGCTTCGGCAGGTCTTCCGAAACGGCAAGGCCGGTCGGCGTGCGCGGATAATCGCGATAAGCGACCTGGGCATGCAGCGGCTTCACATAGTAGATGACAGACGGAATGCCCTTTTCGCCGAGATGCGCCCTCAGCCCGTCGCGCTTCGGCGTCTCGATGGCGTATTGCGCCCAGGCCGAACGGCTGCCGTCCAGATTGCGGGCGGCGGTAACGACGTCGCCAAGCCCATCGGCATAGCGCTGTGCCACGACCTGCCGGGCGACCATCTCGTCTTCGAGAATGGCCAGCTTCTCGATGAGGATCGCCGCCTGTATCGTGTCGAGCCGCGAATTGATTCCGACGCGGACATTGTCGTACTGCGTCTCGCCCTTGCCATGAAAGGCGAACGAGCGAAGCTGTTCGGCCAGCGCATCGTCATTGGTGAACATCGCGCCGCCGTCGCCGTAGCAGCCAAGCGGTTTTGCCGGATAGAAGCTGGTCGAGCCGACCGCACCGAAGGAGCCGCACATCTTGCCGTCGAGCGAACCGCCCATCGACTGGGCGGCATCCTCGATCACCATCAGGCCTTCGCGGTTGGCGATCGCCATGATCGCCTCGTAATCGGCGGCAAGGCCAAACAGATCGACGGGAATGATTGCCTTCGGCTTCAGCCTTCCTTCCTTCTTGATCATGGCAATGGCCGCTTCGAGGCTGGCAATGTCGATGTTGTAGCTGTGCGGGTCGACATCGACGAACACCGGCGCGGCCTTGGCCAGCGCCACCACTTCGGCGGTGGCGGCGAACGTGAAGCTCGGCACGAACACCGCGTCACCCGGGCCGACGCCGGCTGCAAACAGCGGCAACAGCAGCGCGTCGGTGCCGTTGGCGCAGGCCACGACATGCTTGGTACCGATATAGGCGGCAAGCTTGTTCTCGAATTCGGTGACTTGCGGGCCAAGAATATAGCGGCCCTCGTCAACGACACGGTCGATCGCGGCCTTCAGCCGGTCGCGGATTCGTTCGCGCTGCGCGCCAAGATCGATGAACTGCATGTCGGCCTCAAAATGGGTTAGCCAGATAATCGGCCGCTGGTACCAGAGTTGCGCTTGCCGAGAAAGCCGGGCAGGCGGAGCCCTAAATTGCGGAAGTGTCGCAGTCCGTTACCAGTTTTCCCGGCGAATGTCAGTCAGATGCCGGAAATCCGGGCTTCGTCGGGCGCCATCCCGCCCTTATAGCCTTGGAAAGAGCCCCTGCGAAACATAAAGTGATCGATTGGGCTCAACTTATGTTGAGCGTTGCTCAGGCGATTTCATGTCGCCAGGGTGGATTGGCGCCGGCCCGCGACACGGTCACTGCCGCCGCCTTCGCGCCGAGCGCCAGCGCCTTATGGATGGCGTCTTCCGACAGTCCGGAAATCGCCGCCTTCGTCAGCAGGCCTTGCTCGTGCAGCGAGGCGAGGATGCCGGCGTTGAACGTGTCGCCGGCGCCGACCGTGTCCGCCACCTCGACCCTTTCGGGCATCACCGTGACGGCGTGCTCCTTGCTGTAGCCGATCGCGCCTTCGCCGCCATGGGTGACGACGATCAGCTTCGGGCCGCGGTCCAGCCAGTTGCGGATGACATCCTCATGCGAGCCGGCTTCGCCGAACCAGTTCAGGTCTTCGTCCGACAGTTTCACGATGTCGGCCATCGCCATCATGGTGCGAATGCGCTTGAGGTGCTTGGGCTTGTCCGGGATGAAGTTCGGCCGGATGTTGGGGTCGAGCATCATGACGCGGCTTTCATGCTCGCGCCGCATGAACTCTTCATAGGCACTGCCGGCCGGCTCGGAAATCAGGCTGATGGCGCCGAACA
>NZ_RZPL01000782.1:0-2517 GCF_004022805.1 Mesorhizobium sp. M7A.F.Ca.CA.002.04.1.1
GTGCGCGGCAATATCCAGAAGCAGCGGATCGCGCTGGATGGCAAGCGCCGCCGGGCAGTCGAGGATGCGCTCGAAAAAATGCCCGCTGAGCAGCGAGCGGCCAAGGCGTTTCTCGGCCTCGGCATGTTCCCCCGGCATGAATTCGAGACGGCGGTCGAAATTGCCGAAGCAAGGCGTGCGCCCGGCGAAGTCGGCGATCTCTTCATGGATATCAGGCGGCAGGACCAAGCCTGAGAACAGCCCGTCGGAGCGCAACGCATCGACGACCGCTCCCCGTTCGACACCGGCAAACATCGTATCCCCGGCATTGGCGACCGGGCGGGCGCGTTTTGCGCCCAGCCAATGCATGCGGCGTCCAGGCATTGTGCGCGCCAGCACGAACATCGGCAGCCAGGCGGGGTTTTCGCGCAGGTCCTTGAGATAGGTCGGAATGCGCACCGCGATGCGTCGCAACAGACTGCCGTCGCGCGCAATAGCCTCGAGACTGGCCGCGCCGGATGTGTCGGGGGTTGAAAGCTTCATTGGGTCCTCGGCTATGAGAGCACCACCGATGCCGCATCGGTGCTCGCCACTCGGCATGTCCCAAACCCAATTCCCGCTTGAACGGACGCTAACCCCGCGTCAGATTTTGTGCAATGCACAATGGCCTGAGCAGCTGCAAAAAATCATGTCGAGGAGCGGCGTTCCTGCTTGGCGGGCGCCATCCAGATCTCGGCGTCGAGCCGCTTCGTTGCGAGGCCGCGGGCGATGGCCTCAGCACTGCCGGCACTCTTGGCCGCGGCCGCCGCCTGACGCTTGCTGATCAGCAATCCGTCGGCCAGGGCGCGGTTTCCCGAAAAGACCCGTGCCAGGAATGGCGTGCGGCTGGCCCGCGTGCGCGAAAACCGTGCGGCCATGGTCTGCCTGGCCGTATGCGCGACAACCTCATCGATCCAGCCCTCCACCAACCGCGCGCCCGGTTCCAGGAGCAGCAACCAGTCCCCCTTGGCCTGGCGGATGCCGGCAGCGACACCGCCGGTCACGTACTGACAGCCGGCATGCTCGGCCACACGATGCGTCTGGTCGGCGGAGCCTGTGTCGCAGACGATGACTTCACGCACCACGCCTTCGACCGCGCCGCCAATCAGCGAGGCGAGCGTGCGGGCGAGGCCCTCCTCGTCATTGCGGGTTTCGATGAGAACACTGAGCATCCTTAGCCGAATAGCGGAAAGCGCCGCACAGCGCCAGTTTTGCATCGCACCATAGAAAGTTCTTGCTTTGTTCTCATCGATGAAATAGGAATAATTTCATGAACAGAGCGATTCGACACAACACGGACAGTCCCTGGGAGCGGGCGAAAATGGAACAGATCGTGCGCGCCGACATTGCAGCTTTCGGAGCAGGAAGAGCCGAGATGGCCAATGCGATGGTCGAGCAGAGCGGCATGCGTGTCCGCCCGGACCGCAACCGCGGCAGGTCGGCCGGCATCAACCCGTCCGGCCGATTCGAGCCAGTCAGCCGGCACGTGTTCGACGATGGCTGGAATTCGCTGGAAGAACTGCCCCCCTTCAAGACCGAAGTGCAGGTCGAGAAGCCGCGCACCATCATCACCCGCAACGAATCGCCCGACATTTCCTTCGACCGTTCCATCAACCCTTATCGCGGCTGCGAGCATGGCTGCGTCTATTGCTTTGCCCGCCCGACGCACGCGTTCATGGGCCTGTCGCCGGGTCTGGATTTCGAATCGAAGCTGTTCGCCAAACCTGATGCGGCGCGCTTGCTCGACAAGGAGCTTTCGAAGGACAGCTATCAGCCGCGCACCATCGCCATCGGCACCAACACCGACCCCTACCAGCCGATCGAGAAGCAATACCGGATCATGCGCGAAATCCTCGAAGTGCTGGAAGCGCGCGGCCATCCGGTCGGCATCGTGACAAAGTCCGCCCTGGTGACGCGCGATATCGATATCCTGTCGCGCATGGCCGAACGAGGGCTCGCCAAGGTGGCGCTGTCGGTGACGACGCTCGACCGCATGCTGGCGCGCACCATGGAGCCGCGCGCGTCGACGCCGACCAAGCGGCTGGAAGCGATCCGGCAGCTTTCGGATGCCGGCATTCCGGCGTCGGTCATGGTGGCTCCGATCATTCCGGGCCTGACTGATCCGGAGATGGAACGCATCCTCGATTCGGCACGTGCGGCCGGCGCGCGCGAGGCGGGTTATGTGATCCTGCGGCTGCCGCTGGAGGTCAGCCCGATCTTCAAGGACTGGCTGCTGCGCCATTATCCCGACCGTTACCGCCATGTGATGTCGCTTGTCCGCTCCATGCGTGACGGCAAAGACTACGATTCGGAATGGGGCAAGCGCATGAAGGGCGCCGGTCCCTATGCCTGGCAGATCGGCCGGCGCTTCGAGATCACAGCCAAGCGGCTTGGTCTCAATGCCGAACGGCGCACGCTGCGGACCGATCAGTTCGTTGCCGCCGGGAAAGACCAGGTGCAACTGACGCTGCTTTGAAGAGACAATTCGTCGCGATGGAT
>NZ_RZPL01000783.1:0-2508 GCF_004022805.1 Mesorhizobium sp. M7A.F.Ca.CA.002.04.1.1
CGCGCTTTGCTCAAGGTCGTGAAGAAGCCGCTCTCCTCTCGTTGACAGGCAAGCCGCGCCGACAAACCGCCGCGCTGATGCGCCGCAGTCGCAAAACCGCAACGGAAGCTTGAAATACTGCCCGGCGGCGATATCCCAGGCAGACAGGCCGGTTTCCCAGAAGCCATCCATGCGGCCGGCAGCGACATAGGCGAGATCGAGCGATGCGGAGCCGAGGCGGCGGACGCCGGAAACCTCGGCCATGACGTTGCGCAGCTCGACGAGGAAATTGCCGTGGTGGCCGCGGCCGAGATGCGGCATGCCGCAGCCGATGACCGTGTCGACCAGCTTGATGCGGCCGGCGACGCGCAAGCGGCGGTCGTTCATGAAGGCGCCGCCGCCGCGTTCGCAGGTGTAGAGTTCGTCCATCGCCGGATTGTAGATGACGCCGGCGACGATCTGGCCCTGGCGCTCCAGCGCGATCGAAACGGCAAAGAGCGGAATGCCGTGCAGGAAATTGGTGGTGCCGTCGAGCGGGTCGACGATCCAGCGATGCTGGCCGTCGTCGCCTTCGACCACGCCGCGCTCCTCCATCAGGAAGGAATAGCCGGGCCGTGCCTTGGACAGTTCGGCGAAGACGATGTCCTCGGCCTTGCGGTCGGCCTGGCTGACATAGTCGCCGGGGCCCTTCATCGAGACCTGCAGGTTCTGCACTTCGCCGAAGTCGCGCGACAGCGAGCGGCCGGCCTTCATTGCGGCCTGGACCATGACGTTGAGAAGGGCTGAGCGTGCCATAGTGCTTTTTCCCGGTGCTGCGCTTTAAATTCTGCCTCGATGCATGTCGGTGACCCGGAACCGGGCCACTGTTGGGGGACATGCGTCAGTCGGCGCGGCGCACGTAAGTGATTTCGTTGGTGTCGACGATGATGCGTTCGCCGGCGCCGATGAAGGGCGGCACCAGGACGCGGATGCCGTTCTCCAGGATCGCCGGCTTGTAGGACGATGCCGCCGTCTGGCCCTTCACCACCGGGTCGGCCTCGGTGATGGTCAGCGTCACATAGTCGGGCAGCGAAATGCCGATCGGCCGCTCTTCGTAGAGTTGGACCGTTACCATCATGCCGTCCTGCAGGAAGGCGGCGCGATCGCCGACGAAGTCCTTGTTCAATTCGAGCTGCTCGTAGCTCTGGGTGTCCATGAACACCAGGGCGTCTTCCTGCGCGTAGAGGAAGGAAAAATCCTTCAGGTCGAGCCGGATCTGTTCGACCGTCTCGGCCGAGCGGAAGCGCTCGTTGAGCTTGGTGCCGTTGATGAGGTTCTTCAGTTCGACCTGATTGTAGGCGCCGCCCTTGCCAGGCTTGACGGTGTTGGTCCTGACCGCCACCCAAAGGCCGCCATCATGCTCGATGACATAGCCGGGACGGATTTCGTTGCCATTGATCTTGGCCATGATGAGATGATCCGGAATGATGCCTACGGCCACGCCGTCGGTAAGGGATATTCGCTGGGAAAGCGATTTCGGGCTCCCAAGACCACAAATCGCCAGAAGAGGCAAGGGAGCGGGCAGGTTGGTGCCAGGCGAGGGCAGCCGAGGCGACACTCGCAATGACCGCGCGGGCCGCCGTCAAGGCAGCCGGTTGGCCTTCTGCAGCGCCTGCTTGGTCTGGTCGTCGTCCAGCCCCTGCAGGAAGTCGTCCATCTGCGGATCGATGAGGCCGGCGCGGCGGGCAATGATGTACCAGGCACCGGCAAGGACCAGGTCCGGATCGGTGCCGATGCCTTGCATATAGAGCTTGGCCAGGCGGTTCTGGGCGGCAACATTGCCGCCCTCCGCCGCCTGCTTCATCCAGCCGAAGGCGGATTTCAGGTCGCGCGCACCGCCGCGGCCTTCGATCATCCAGGCGGCGAGATCGATTTGCGCGGTGTCGTAGTTCTGCCTTGCGGCCTGCGCCAGCAGGCGCCTTGCCTGGGCATCGTCGCGTGGCTTGCCGCCGACACCGTTGGCGTAGATCTGCGACATTGCATATTGCGCGTCCGCGAGGCCGGTCGCAGCGGCGCGTTCATAGTAGGAGACCGCCTTGGCCATACCGGCGTCGCCGGGGTCCTGCTGGACCAGCATCTGCGCGAAATTGAATTGCGCCAGCCGGTTGCCGGCTTCGGCTGCGGCCTGCATCAGGGCGTAGGCCTCTTTTCCATCCTTTTTGACATAGCGGCCGTCGAGCAGCATCAGCGCATACTGGAACTGCGATTCCGGCACACCCTGTTCGGCGGCCAAGGCGTACCATTTCGCCGCCTGCGCCGAATTGACCGGTACACCGAGACCTCGCGACAGGATCTCGGCCACCAGGGTCTGCGCCGCCGGGTCGCCGTTTTGCGCCCGGACCAATGCCAGATTGTAAGCTGTCTTGTAGAGGCCGCGCTGGAAGGCGCCATAGGCCGCGTCGGCGGGTTTTGCGCCGAAGCGGTCGGGATTGACGGCGTCGGCCGACGGCAGCGGCGCAGGCTCGGCCGTGGGGGCGGGCTGCGGCAACG
>NZ_RZPL01000784.1:0-2498 GCF_004022805.1 Mesorhizobium sp. M7A.F.Ca.CA.002.04.1.1
AAGCGCGTCGATCTCGCCGGACGTGTTGAGCCCGACCTTCTGCTGATAGTCCTGGATGGCCTTGCGGGTGTTGGGTCCGGAAATGCCGTCGACCGTCCCGGAATAGAAATCGAGATCCTTCAATATGCCTTGCACCTGCTCGACAACCGGATCGCCCTTGATCGGTGCCGGCGCGCCGGATGGCCGCACGATGTTGAATGTCGTCTCCGGTTCGTCGGGCGTCGCGTGCGGAAAGCCCGCAATGCTGCGGGTCGCAAAAAATGCGCCGGCATGCGGGAAAGGTTGGTACCACAAGGCATTGGCCGAGACATAGAACAGCGTCACCAGGAACGCCGTCGAGCCGCCCACCAGGACAGGATTGCGCGAGATCATGCCGCCGACGGCGACAGCGCCGTCCTGAAAGGCATTGCTGCGGCGCTTGACCGCCTTAGCCGGTTTTGCGGAGCGAGCCATCTCTGTCCCCTTTCGCCATCGCCACAGGCATGGTCAGCACGCCGGTCTTCTCCGCCTGATGTCCCTTCGGTCCGTTCACCGGCAGGCTGATGGTCACCGTGGTGCCCTCGCCTGGCATGCTTTCGATGGACATCGTGCCCTCGTGCAGCGCCACCAGGCCCTTGACCAGTGAAAGGCCAAGACCAGTCCCCTCGAAACGGCGGGTATAGTCGTTCTGGATCTGCATGAAGGGCTTGCCGAGATTGGCGAAATCCTCCTCGGCGATGCCGATGCCGGTGTCCCTGACCCAGAAATGCAGGCGCGAACCGATCCGCTTGGCGCCGACGACGACGTCGCCGCCGTCGGGAGTGAACTTGATCGCGTTGGAGACCAGGTTGATGAGCATCTGCTGCACGGCGCGCTGATCGGCATTGATGTCGCCGGCGTCCGGCGCGATCTGCGCCTGCAGATCGATGTTCTTGGCCTGCGCCTGCAGTTGCATCATCGACTGGCACATATCGACCGCCTCCGCGAACCGGAACGGCTCGGGTTCGGTCGCATAGACGCCCGATTCAATCCTGGACACGTCGAGTATCGAGGTTACGACGGCGAGCAGATGCTGGCCCGAATCCCGTACCAAGCCGACATATTCTTTCTGGCGCGGATCCTTGAAGGCGCCGAACATCTCATGCAGCAGCATATCCGAGAAGCCGATAATGGCATTTAACGGCGTGCGCAGTTCGTGGCTGACCACCGCCAGGAAGCGTCCCTTCGCCACCTCGGCGGACGCGGCCGCCTCATTGGCTGCCGCCAGATCCTCGCGCAACCGGGCGATCTCGTCATTCTGCCTCAGGACGAACGTAAAGACATCACCCTGTTCCTCACCACGCACGAGATCAAGCGAGAACGGCCGGTAATTGTCGGCCGTCAGGCCATTGCCATTCTGAGGCAGCCGGATGCGCAATTCGAGCCGGCGCGACAGTGCGCCGTCGCGCATGTCGGCCATTGCGCTGAGATAGGAAACGCGATCCGACAGATGGACGCGATCGAAGAGGCCGTTTCCGGACAGCAGTTCGGGCGGCAGTTTCAAAAGCGTGCGCGCTTTTGGCGACGCGTCCAGGACCTCGCCATGACGGGCGACGCGCAAGACCACCGCATCGATGATGTCTTCGAGCCGGTCGGCAGTGTCGAGCACATCAGCCGCATCGGCCGTGTTTTGAAATGCCGATGCGCGCGGGATCAGTGTGAGCGTCCAGGCCAACGGCACCAACCAGTGCCACGCCGCGATCTGCGCTCCTGCGAACGGGAATACGGTTCCAGCCAAAGGCTGAGCCAAGATGGCGACAGCGGCCGACACGGCTCCCCACAGCGCCGCCCGCCGCGAAGCGCCGATCCACCAGGCTTCAAAAGGCAGCGCCACGACAAGCATGGCGACAGGCGAACTCAGCCCGCCCGCGGCGGCAATGAGACTGCCGAGAGAAATGCCGGCCAGCACCAGGGCGACCCAACTCGCTATCGCCATCTTGCCGGTCGCCGCCACCAGCAAGGCGACGAACCAGCACAGGCCAAAGGCGGCGAAAATGGCGGCCATGGTGACGGCGACGCCCATGCCTGAAGTAACCAGCGTGACCGCGGCACCGGCGACAAAGAAAGGAGCGGCGAGCATGACGCCGATAAAGCGGCGCTGGCGCTCGCGGTCGCTCCGCCCAAGGATGGACGGATGGACCATACGTTCGCAACCGGCCGAAATCGCGCCAGGCAATTCAACGTATCTGGCCTTGATTGAACTCAACTCAACGCACTCGCACTTGTCGTGGACAGCTCTGCTTTGCAGATGGTTCTGGTTGGCTTTGAAACTCGCATCCAGCGTTTAAGGAATGGATAAGGCAGGGCCGACCAGGGCCCGGCCTGCGGCAAATATCGGGATGCCGGCGGCCGAAAGCACGGACAAATGCAGCCATAGTAAACGGAGAGTTATCCGCCGACTGCACCCATCGGCCGGGCGCACTCGGCACCTGGACTTCCCTATTTCAAGAAAAACACAGGGAAATCATGGGGATATATGG
>NZ_RZPL01000785.1:0-2495 GCF_004022805.1 Mesorhizobium sp. M7A.F.Ca.CA.002.04.1.1
ACGCGGCACTGAAGGCGGCCGCCACCGAGATAGCGGGTGCCGGCCGCCTTCAGTGCCGCGTTCGCGTCTTTCACCGTTGCAAAAGTCTGCAGTGCCAGCGCCATGGTCTGGCTCCTGTCAGCTCTGGCCGGCGAAATGGCTTTTCAGGGCGTCGAAGCCGCCCTGAAAGACATTGGCGCCCATGCCCTCGGCCAGCTTGTCTGCCTCCTCAGGCGCGGCGTCGAAGCTAGCGGTCCATTCGGCGTAGGTGCGGTCGCCATCGGTGACGCGCCGCAGCTGCAGGGTCGCCTTGTGGTTGGTCAGCGGCTGCGGCGTCTCGAGGATGGAGTAGCTGACCAGGAAATTCTGATCGGAGAAGTCGAGCAGCTTTTCGCGTAGGCGGGCGCCGCTGGCGAGCTGGAAATTGCGCACGCAGCCGATTGTGGTGGCATCCTTGCCGTCTTCAATGTGGCTTTCCACCATGCGCGGATGCCAGCCCGGCAGCCCGTTGAAGTCGCGTATGCGCGCCCAGACCTTTTCGACCGGCGCGTCGATGACGCTGGAGATGGTGACTTTGGCCATTCAAAATGTTCCCTTGCAAAAGCGATCCGGTGCAAGGGTAGGGCGGCCATTTCAGCGACGCTTATCAATGCGTCTTGAGCGCCTATCAAGGAGTCTGAAAAAGGGCGGGGAGTCTGAAAAAGGGCGGCTGGTTCAGGCGATCGCCCGCGCGGCCTCGCGGTAGAGCGTCGGCGGCACGCCGACATGGTCGCGGAAAAAGCGCGAGAAATTGCCCTGCGTGGTGAAGCCGAGATTGCAGGCGACGGAGATCAGCGGTTCCTGCGACCATTGCAGCTGCCGCACCGCTTCCTCCATGCGCAGCGTGTTCCAGTAGACATTGGGCGTCAGATTGGTCTGTTCCTTGAACAAAGCGAAGAAATGCGGTCGCGACAGGCCGACGCTGCGCGCCACGTCGTCGAAGCAGATGCGCTCGCAGACATTGGCTCTCATCAACTGGATTGCCTTGCGGACACGAAAATCCTGCATGGTGTTGATGCGGACACGGGCCTCCTGCGGCGCCGAGGCGTCGGCGGCGTCGAGCACGCTATCGATGAAACGCTCGATCTCGTAGTTGGCGATATCGTCGACGCTCTCATTGTCGCTGAGGTGGTCGAGCAGATTGGCGGCGGCCTGATGCAGCCACGGTTCCAGCGTGATCGCGGCTTGTGAAAACAGCGGCGCCGACGAAGGCAGGTCGCGGCGGCGCCGCGCCCAGTCGGGATCGATGTAGAAGGCGAGAAACAGACCGGGCGTCCCGTTTTGCGACAGAACATGGCTGTGCGGCTGGAAGGAGTTGATGCCGGCGGCCGTTCCAGGCCCAAGCCGGACGGTCTCGCGGCCGATGGTCATTTCGCCGGCCGTACCTTCCAGCCAGATGATGAGATGGGCCTCGACATGGGCATGGGTGACGAAGTCGCTTGCGACATTCAGGATAGAAACATGTCCGAACCGGCCCCAGTAGAGCCTGATCGCTTCCGTCATGGGTATATCCTCCCGCAGGCGACTGGCCTCCCTTCGCCTGCAGTGGGGATTGTGCGGCCGAGTTCGGGGCCGCGTCAAGACGCGCGCGGGCGGCGAGGGCGAATGACGGCCAGTGAGGCCGGATTTTCAGACTGAGCGATACGCACTGGAACGAATGGCGGTCGGGAGAATTGCCAACCTCAAACCGAAGCCGTCATGCCGCCATCGACATACAGCGTATGGCCGTTGACGAAGGACGAGGCATCTGACGCCAGAAACACGGCGGCGCCGATCAACTCGTCGACATTGCCCCAGCGCCCGGCCGGCGTGCGCTTTTCCAGCCAGGCGGAAAATTCGGGATTGTCGACCAGCGCCTGGTTCATCTCGGTGCGGAAATAGCCGGGCGCGATCGCATTGATCTGCAGGCCGTGTTTGGCCCAATCGGCGCACATGCCCCTTGTCAGGTTGCGGATCGCGCCCTTGGTGGCGGTGTAGGGCGCGATGTTCGGCCTTGCCAGTTCGCTCTGCACCGAACCGACGTTGATGATCTTGCCCTTGCCGCGCGGGATCATGTGGCGGGCGACCGCCTTGGCTGCATGGAAGGCGCCCGACACATTGGTCTTGAACAGGCGCTCCCATTGCTCCTCGGGAAAGTCCTCGAGCGGGGCGCGGAATTGTATGCCGGCATTGTTGATGAGGATGTCGATGGCGCCGATCTCGGCCTCGATGCGGGCAATGTCCTCATTGACCGCCTGAAAATCGGTGACGTCGAATACCGAGGCGTGCGCCTTGAAGCCGGCGTTGCGCAGCTTTTCGACGGCGCTGTCGATCCTGGCGGCGTCGCGGCCGTTCAGCACCACGCTTGCCCCATGTTCGGCCAGGCCCCGAGCCAGCGCGAAGCCGATGCCCTGGCCGGAGCCGGTCACCAGCGCCAGCCGGCCCTCGAGGCTGAACAGGGAGTTGGCCATCAAACCGTCTTTTGTTTGACCATGATC
>NZ_RZPL01000786.1:0-2495 GCF_004022805.1 Mesorhizobium sp. M7A.F.Ca.CA.002.04.1.1
GGCCAAATATGGCGGCCAGGCGGTGTTCCTGTCGTCAGGCGGCTATCACCACCACATCGGCGCCAACGCCTGGCAGAGTTCGGGCGCCGGCCGCCGCGATCCCAGCCGGTCGGGTCTGGCCTGGGTGGAGATGCGTTCGGACAATGTGACCAGCCCGGTGACCCGCGAAGATCCATGGGGCACGGTGATCAGGACTGTTCCCGGCAAGGCTTGATTTGAGGGCTGCGCCAAGCTGGAGCACCCCTCAACCGTCGCGGCGTTGCGCGCCGATCCACCTTCTCCCACAGGGGAGAAGGTGAAGCCTGCCGCTCGCGGCCAGCGACGGTATAGCGCTTTGCCTCAGGCTTTGCCAAACACCCGCTTGAAGATCGTGTCGACGTGCTTGGTGTGATAGCCCAGGTCGAATTTCTCGCGGATTTCGGCCTCGGGCAGGGCAGCGGTCACTTCCTTGTCGGCCAGTAATTCTTCAAGAAAATCAGCGCCTTGCTCCCACACCCTCATGGCGTTGCGCTGGACCAGACGGTAGGAGTCTTCGCGAGACAACCCAGCCTGCGTCAGCGCCAGCATGACACGCTGCGAATGCACGAGGCCGCGGAACTTGTTCATGTTCTTCAGCATGTTGTCGGGATAGACGAGCAGCTTGTCGATGACGCCGGTCAGCCGCGACAGTGCGAAATCGAGCGTCACGGTGGCGTCAGGGCCGATCATGCGCTCGACCGAGGAGTGGGAAATGTCGCGCTCGTGCCAGAGCGCCACATTCTCCATCGCCGGCATCGCCATGGAGCGAACCATGCGGGCAAGGCCGGTGAGGTTTTCGGTCAGCACAGGGTTGCGCTTGTGCGGCATGGCCGACGAGCCCTTTTGGCCCGGCGAAAAATACTCTTCCGCTTCGAGCACTTCGGTGCGCTGCAAATGCCTTATCTCGATCGACAGCCGCTCGACCGACGAGGCGATGACGCCGAGCGTGGCGAAGAACATCGCGTGGCGATCACGCGGGATTACTTGTGTCGACACCGGCTCGGGCTTCAGGCCGAGCTTAGCCGCCACATGCTCCTCGACATAGGGGTCGATGTTGGCGAAGGTGCCGACCGCCCCGGAGATCGCACAGGTGGCGATATCCTCACGCGCGTACACCAACCGCTCGCGGCAGCGCGAGAACTCGGCATAGGCCTGCGCCAGCTTGACGCCGAAGGTCGTCGGCTCGGCATGGATGCCGTGGCTGCGGCCAATGGTGACGGTGTTCTTGTGCTCGAAGGCGCGGCGCTTGAGCGCTGCAAGCAGACCATCGATATCGGCGAGCAGGATGTCGCTGGCGCGGGTCAGCTGTACGGCGAAGCAGGTGTCGAGAACGTCGGACGAGGTCATGCCCTGGTGGATGAAGCGGGCGTCCGGCCCGACGAATTCGGCAAGATGGGTCAGGAAGGCGATGACGTCATGCTTGGTGACGCGTTCGATCTCGTCGATCGCCTCGACGTCGAATTTTGCGGCACTGCCCTTTTCCCAGATGGTTTTTGCCGCTTCCCTGGGGATGACGCCGAGTTCGGCCAGCGCATCGCAGGCATAGGCTTCGATCTCGAACCAGATGCGGAACCGGGTTTCTGGCGACCAGATGGCGACCATTTCCGGCCGGGAATAGCGAGGGATCATCGGTCAGTCCTGACATATCGAGAAGTTTGCCCGCGTCCTAACAGAGGCGAGCAAAATGCTCAACGCCGCTGGCGCGCAAACCAGACGCCCGCGGCAAACAGAGCGATGAAACCAACTGGAAAATAGAGCCGGATGCCCAGCACCACGAATTGATAGAGCGCAATCAACGTCGTGAAGACGAACTGGAGGACCCAGGTGCGGGTGAAAGCAGGCGCATGCCACTCGGCGTAGTAGGAGCGGTACTGCAGGGCAAACAGCCCGCCGGTCAGGCCGATCGTCGCCGCTGCTAGGCACACGAAGGCCGCGGCGAAAGCGACTTCCCAGCGTCTTCCCTGCGAGACCAGCCGCGCCGCGAACAGGCCGATCGGGAAGGCCAGCGCAGCTCCCGCCGCAAACAGCATGGTGACAATGCGGATTTTCGCCGGCGTCTCCCAGTCGCCCAAAAACAAGGTGAGGAGCGCGCTGGCGCCCATTGTCACAGCCCACAACAAGGCGCCGACAAGTGCTGTGCGCGGCGTCGGTATCGCGCGGCGAAGGCGGTTCAGCGCACGATCGCGCGCGGCGGGTTGAGCAGGGGGTGTCACAGGCGGCCGGTCACCGCGATCCAGCGAAAGTCCGGGCCTTCAAAGCCGTATTGGCGCACCGCGATCAGCACGGCATAGGCGCTGAGGCTGTCCATGGAAAAGGTCTGCACGGCGCCGATGCGATAGCCGTTCGGGCAACCCCGGCTTTTCGGTATCGCCTTGTCCTCGTGCAGCAGCTTGGTCGTGCCGCCATCCTGCGCCTCGATGCGCAGCAGCCGGAAGCCGTTGATTTCGCCCTGGCTCTCGCAGCCATCGGCGTTGTTC
>NZ_RZPL01000787.1:0-2492 GCF_004022805.1 Mesorhizobium sp. M7A.F.Ca.CA.002.04.1.1
TGACGACGCCGGTGCCGCCGACGCCGTCGATGATCGCCGCCCAGCCCTGCTCGCCAAGCGGGAATTGCGCCGGCACGGGCACGCCTTCCAGCGGATCGGCCTTGCCGGCCAGGCCCTCGGCCTTGCGGATCTTGGCGCCGTGCACAGTGACGAAGGACGGGCAGAAGCCGTTGACGCAGGAGAAATCCTTATTGCAGCTCGACTGGTCGATCTTGCGCTTGCGGCCGAATTCGGTCTCGACCGGCTGGATCGAGACGCAGTTCGACTGTACGCCGCAATCGCCGCAGCCTTCGCAGACCAGTTCGTTGATGAAGACGCGCTTGTCGGGATCGGGGAATGTGCCGCGCTTGCGGCGGCGGCGTTTTTCGGCGGCGCAGGTCTGGTCGTAGAGCAAGACCGAAACGCCCTTGACGTCGCGCAGCTCGCGCTGGACGAGATCGAGGTCGTCGCGGTGATGGATAGTGGCACCGGCCGGGAATTCGGCTTTGCCAGCATATTTGTCCGGCTCATCCGTGACGATGGCAATGCGGTCGACACCCTCTGCCCGCACCTGCCTGGCAATCATATCGACGGTCAGGCCGCCTTCGTGCGGCTGGCCGCCGGTCATGGCGACCGCGTCGTTGTAGAGGATCTTGTAGGTGATGTTGGCATCGCTCGACAGCGCGAAGCGGATCGCCAGCGTACCGGAATGGTTGTAGGTGCCGTCGCCAAGATTCTGGAAGATGTGCTCGCGCTTGGAGAACGGCGCCTGGCCGACCCATTGCGCGCCCTCGCCGCCCATGGCCGTGAAGCCGACTGTGTTGCGGTCCATCCACAGCGCCATGAAGTGGCAGCCGATGCCGGCCGCGGCGATCGAGCCGTCCGGCACCTTGGTGGACGAATTGTGCGGGCAACCGGAACAGAAGAACGGCGTGCGCGAGCCGATGTCGGTGGCCTCGGTGAGCATTGCCTGGAACTGGCGCAGTTTTGCCACCCGCGCCGAAATCTCTTCGGACGGGCCGATGGTCCTGACGATCCTCTCGCCAAGCGCGATGGCGATCTCGTTGGGATCGAGCGCGCCTTTGGCCGGAAACAGCCAGTCGCCGCGCTCGTCCTTCTTGCCGATAATGACCGGTTGGGTGGCAGTGCCATAAAGGCTTTCGCGCAACTGTACCTCGATCAGCGAGCGCTTCTCCTCGACGACGACGATGGTGTCGAGGCCGCGGGCGAAACCGGCGATGTGATGCAGGTCGAGCGGCCAGGGGCAGCCGACCTTGAACAGCCGCACCCCGATGCGGTTGGCGGCCGCTTCGTCGATGCCGATATCCTCCAGCGCCTGGCGAACGTCGAGATAGCTCTTGCCGAGCGTGATGATGCCGATCTTCGGATTGCGGCCGCCCGAATAGACGATGCGGTTCAGCCCATTGGCAAGGATGAAGGCGGAGGCCGCGGCGCGCTTGTGTTCATGCAGCCGCTCTTCCTGGCCGAGCATGTCGATCTCGTGGCGGATGTTGAGACCGCCAGGCGGCATGTCGAACTCCGGCACGACGATGTTCAGCCGCTCGAGCGCGGCATCGACCGAGGCGGTCGATTCGATGTTGTCCTTGACGCATTTGATCGCCGCCCACGTGCCGGCAAAGCGCGACATGGCGAAGCCGTAGAGCCCGTAGTCGATGATCTCCTGGACACCGGCCGGGTTGAGGATCGGCACCATCGTGTCGACGAACAGGAATTCGGTGGCGTGCGCGTTGGTCGAGGATTCGGCCATATGGTCGTCGCCCATCAGCGCAAGCACGCCGCCATGCTTCGACGATCCGGCGAGGTTGGCGTGGCGGAACACATCGCCTGAGCGGTCGACGCCCGGTCCCTTGCCGTACCAGACCGAAAAGACGCCGTCATGAGTGCCCTCGCCCAGCAGCTCCGTCTGCTGCGCCCCCCAGCAGGCGGTGGCGGCAAGCTCCTCGTTGAGACCCGGCTGGAAGACGATGTCAGCCTGGGCGAGCTGTTTCTTCGCCTTCCACAGCTGCATGTCGAGGCCGCCGAGCGGCGAACCGCGATAGCCAGAGACGAACCCGGCCGTGTTCAAGCCGGCGCGACGGTCGCGCTCGCGCTGCATCAAGAGCATGCGAATGACCGCCTGCGCGCCGGACAGGAAGATGCGCTCCTTTGCGAGATCGAACTTGTCGTCGAGCGCGACGTCGTGCAGCGTCATCAGGCATTTCCTCTGCGGAGGCCACGCGGGGCAGGCAGCCAACGTCGGGGTCGGATGACGCATCCTTTCTCCCCTTGCAAGGCAGGTCAAACAAAATCGCAGATGCCAGGCAACGCGCAACGAACAGTCCGCGGCCATCCTGAATCGGGTATGAAACCGATCCGCGGACATTGCCCGGCGCATGAACATTACAGCTGCGGCGCGGCCGGCCGCGACGCGTCAGCCGCCTCTCGAGCAATCTGGCTTCGGCTCGCCCGGCAGCTTGCCGTCGGGCTGGCCGACGAGATCGGGCTTGGCGGTG
>NZ_RZPL01000788.1:0-2491 GCF_004022805.1 Mesorhizobium sp. M7A.F.Ca.CA.002.04.1.1
TCACGCTGCTGCAGCGTTGGGTCATCGAATGGGCGGATCTGGTGGAATTCGAGATCATCCCCGTGGCGACAAACAAGGACATGGCTGAGGCATTGAGCGGGCACCTCTGACGATTGCCGCGTGTCGCGTCAACGCAGTGCCGGCGAGCCGACTGCGCGCCGGCACTCGTCGATCAGCCACTGGCGAAATGCGTCCACGACATCGCGTCTGGCGCTGCGCGCCGGGATCGTCAGGCAATAGGGCTGGCGCAGCTCGACCATTTGGGCGAGGGGCCTGACAAGTCGGCCGTCCTCCAGCGCCTCGGCACAGTAGATCCCTTGCGCCAGCGCCACGCCCAATCCCGAAATGGCAAGGTCGAGTGCTGCGCGCGATGAGTTGGCCGAGAGGCCGCGCTGCGCTGCCCGGCCGGGTTCGATGCCGGCCGCCTCGAACCAGTTGTGCCAGGACGGAAAGGACGCACCGGTCGGTCCCCAGCCGGTATGGATAAGCGGCAGGCTGGCGAGGCCTTCGGGTTTGATCGTGTCCGCCAGCCCGGGTGCACACACGGGATAGACTGCGTCCTGGACGATGTCCTCGGTCGGGTGCTCGCGATAGTGCGGGCCATAAGTGAGCCTGATGTCGATCAACTCACGGTCGAACGGCACCGGGTCATCCTCGCCTCTGAGCGATATGTCGACGGCGCCATGGCTGGAGACAAAACCAGTGAGGCGCTGCGAAAGCCAACCCATGGCCATGGATGGCGGCACCGACACCACGAGGCGCGGGCGGAACGCATCGCCGCCCAGTTGGCGCGCGACGCTGCCGATCTCCTGGAAGGCCATGGTCAGCCTGGGCAGCATCTCGA
This sequence comes from Mesorhizobium sp. M7A.F.Ca.CA.002.04.1.1, assembly GCF_004022805.1. Taxonomy (NCBI): domain Bacteria; kingdom Pseudomonadati; phylum Pseudomonadota; class Alphaproteobacteria; order Hyphomicrobiales; family Phyllobacteriaceae; genus Mesorhizobium; species Mesorhizobium sp. M7A.F.Ca.CA.002.04.1.1. The sequence goes on from NZ_RZPL01000788.1 coordinate 845, forward strand.
CGCCGGCCTCGGTGAGGACGGCGCGCCGGTTGACGCGATGGAACAGCTTGCGGTCCATCTGCTCCTCGACGGTGCGGATGAGCTGGCTGACGGCGGCGGCCGATACAGAAAGCTCTTCCGCCGCCCCCGCAAAGCTGCCTGTACGGGCGGCAGCCTCGAAAGCCTGAAGTCCTTTGAGAGAGGGAAGTACGGCCATGATCACCGGATAGATAAGTTCAGCTTATCTAAATCGCAGAAATCGTCATTTTTGGAAAGATTTTTCATGCGCTACAGTGGATTCTATCAAATCCCAGCCTGGATCGAAGCCCGTGGATCATCGCGACGTAATTTCATCGTTGACGCAGGAGGAGCGCAACCGGCTGACCGCCAAGTCTGATGCCGCGGGCCTCGTTCAGCTTGCCGCTCATTGGGGTGCGATCGTGATCCTCGGATCGCTGATCGCCGCCAAAGTGCCGTTCTGGCCGCTGCTGATGCTGCCGCAAGGTCTCCTCATCGTGTTCCTATTCACGCTGCTGCACGAGACGGTTCATCGCACGGCCTTTGAGGCGCAGCGGCTGAACGATCTCGTGGCGCGGGTGTGCAGCCTGGCGATCGCACTGCCGGCGGACTGGTTCCGCTACTTCCACTTTGCCCACCATCGATACACGCAAGATCCCGACAATGACCCGGAACTGGCGTTCCCCAAGCCGGAGACATGGCGGCAATACCTCGTCCACATATCCGGCATCCCGTTATGGTGGGGCCACATCAAGACGCTTTATGCCAACGCCGCGGATCGTGGTCGCGAAAGCTACGTTCCGCCAAAGGGCTATGACAAGGTGCGCATCGAGGCACGCGCCATGATTGCCTTTTATGCCGTGCTCCTTCTGCTTGCCGTCTATTTCCGGCTCTCGGTGCTTGTCTATGTCTGGATTTTGCCCGCTCTGTTGGGGCAGCCGTTTCTGCGCCTCTATCTCTTGGCCGAGCACGGTCGTTGTCCGTTCGTCGCCAACATGCTGGAGAACACCAGGACCACATTGACCAACTGGCTGGTCCGCAAGCTGGCGTGGAACATGCCGTTCCATGCCGAGCATCATGCCTATCCCGGCGTGCCGTTTCATCAACTGCCGCGGTTTCATGCGCTGATCGAGCGGCATCTCAAGGTGGTCGAGCCCGGCTATGTCAGCTTCCACGAAAAGTACATCGAGACGCTGCATTGACGATGGCCGGCCTAGCCGGTCTGGCTGTGCGGCGCCCGGGATCTCAACAGACGCTGGATCTCGGCCGCCTGTGACGGCGCGCCGATCAGAAAGCCCTGCGCCTCGGTGCAGCCATTGCTGCGCAGGATGTCGAGTTGCACCTCGGTCTCGACCCCCTCGGCGGTGACAGTGATGCCAAGCTCGGCACCCAGCCCGATGACGGTGCGAACGATCGCCGCGGTGTCGCGATTGCCCAAATCGTGGATGAACGAACGGTCGATCTTGATCTTGTCGACAGGAAAACGCCTGAGGTAGCCGAGCGACGAATAGCCGGTGCCGAAATCGTCCAGCGCGATGCGGATGCCGAGTTCGCGCAACTGCCGCAGCGTCCTTAGCACCACCTCGCTTTCGTCCATCAGCACGGTTTCGGTGATCTCCAGTTCCAACCGACCGGCTGGCACGCCGGAGA
>NZ_RZPL01000789.1:0-2490 GCF_004022805.1 Mesorhizobium sp. M7A.F.Ca.CA.002.04.1.1
ACACATGGAACGGCCTGCGGGGAATGTTTGTCCACTCCCCGCCAGCCACGGCGCCGTCACTTCTTGCCGTAATATTCCTTGAGCTTGTCTTCCGGCAGTTCGCTTGGCCACCAGACATTGGCGGTCAGGTCATCGCGATAGTATTTCTTGGCCTTGTCCTGGTCCCATCCGTCGGGATTGTAGACATAGCGCTTGTAGAGCTGCTTGCCTTCCAGAAGGGCAACGGCAGCGCGCACGCCGGCAGCGCCCTGGGCGGGACTGTATTCCGGAGAGATCGACTTGAACCCATCCGTAATCCACTGGCCGAAATAGCCATTGTTGCCCTCGCCCGAAATCGGCGGAATGGGTGTGCCGAACTGCTTGAAGACATCGACGCAGGCGCGCGTCATGTCGGCGCCGGACGACCAGATGCCGTCGACCTGCGGATTGTTCAGATAGAGCGTCTCGCACAGCTTCTTGGCCTTGTCGTACTGCCAGTCGCCATGCTCCTCGGCAATGATCTGCACATGCGTGCCCTTGAGCGATTCCAGGAGGCCGTTATAGCGGTTGGTGTCTTCCGGATGGCCGGCCAGGCCACGCAGGACCCAGATCTTGCCGTTGTCGCCGACGGTCTTCACCAGCCAGTCGCCCATGACCTTGCCGAAGTGCTCGGCGCCGCCCTGGATTTCGGTGGTGTAGGCGTCGGAATCGATACGCCCGGTGTGAAGGATGACCGGGATGCCGGCGGCGACCGCCTTGGCGATGCTGGCATTGGCCGACGTGCTGGTCACCGGTTGAACGATGATGGCGTCGACATGCTGTGCGATCAGGTCCTCGATATCGGCCACCTGCTTCTTCTGGTCGAAGCCGGCATCGAGCAGGATGAATTTCGAGATGCGCTTGTCCTTGGCCGCGGCGTTCTCCGCCTCATGCGCCACCTGCACCGTCCAGGTGTTTGCGTTGACACCGAAGTCGCTCATGCCGATGACCCAGGGCGGGTCCTTCTTGAACGCACCGGCGGCGGTCATGCGCGTGTCGTCGGGGCGCGGCGCCACGCCGTCCATCAGCTTGACGTCTTGCGCATGCGCCAGGGACGTCACGGCAAGCGTGGACGCAACGAGCATCCCCAGGCCGACGGTTTTCAGCAATCCTAACATTGAACACTCCTCCTTGTGGTTGCTCCGGCCTACAAATTCGTATGGCCACGAGACGCTCTCCCAATGCATGCCCCCGTCACAAACCGACCGATGCGCGCAATTCTCCCGCCCCCGAACACATGCGTGTCGAAGCCCAACTTCTGCTGGACGATGATGACGGTCGAGAACTCCTCCGGGCACTTTAGAAGCACAGCGGATTCGCCCTGTCAATAGTTAGTCAGGTTGAATGACTATTCCCTTGCTTGCCTTTCGCCGCTCCACTATCCATCATGAATGGCGCTCGCCGGCTTCGGCGCGCAGTCTGTCCCGGCGGGAAAAACATGCGATCAGTCTTGTGCTACGGCGACTCCAACACGCACGGCCAGATCCCCGGCAGGGGGCCGCTCGAGCGCTATGGTCCGGGTGAACGCTGGCCGGGCATATTGCGTTCTCAGCTGGGCCCTGACTGGTATGTCATCGAGGAGGGGTTGAGCGGCCGCACCACCGTCCACGACGACCCGATCGAGGGCGCCCACAAGAACGGCCGAACCTATCTTCGTCCTTGCCTGCAGAGCCATGCGACGCTCGACCTCGTCATCATCATGCTCGGCACCAACGATCTGAAGATCCGCTTCAACAAGCCGCCGTCGGAAGTGGCGATGGGGATCGGCTGCCTCGTCTACGACATCAAGGAGCTGGCGCCAGGTCCGGGCGGCTCGACGCCCGAGATCATGATCGTGGCGCCACCGCCGATGCAGGACGACGTCAAGGAATGGAAGTCCATATTCGCCGGCGCGCCGGAGAAATCGCGCCTGCTCGCGCTCGAGTTCGAGGTTCTGGCGGACTCGCTCGAACTGCACTTTTTCGATGCCGGCTCGGTGGTGTCGTGCAGCGAGGCGGACGGCTTTCACATCGATGCCGAGGCGCACAGATTGCTGGGCACCGCGCTCGCCCGCGCGGTCGATGCCATCGGCTGGAGCCGCTCGACATGAGCAACCATACCGCCGCCAGGCAACGCGCTCTTACCGACGGGGCGACCTTTGCCTGACATGAGATTCGCACCACCCAATCCCTTGCGCATCGCCGATCGTGCGAGCGGGCTGAATGCATTGAGCGTCCGCAGCTACAACGAGCGGCTGGTGCTGTCCCTGCTGCTTCAGAACGAAGGCATTTCGCGGATGGAAATCGGCGAGAAGACCGGCCTGTCGGCGCAGACGGCTTCAGTCATCGTTCGCTCGCTCGAGCAGGAGGGCCTGGTCTCGCAGGGCGAGGCGCAGCGCGGCCGCGTCGGGCCGCCGACGATCCCGCTTTCACTCAACCCGGAGGGCGCCTATGCGGTTGGCGTCGGCTTCAGCCGGCGCAGGATCGACATCGC